>JBEKKM010000031.1:0-37156 GCA_050010715.1 Xanthobacteraceae bacterium
GCATGAGCCGCGAATTGTTCCGCGCCGCGAACTCTTTCGTCGGCCACTTCAAGGGCGGTCTCGGCATTGCCACCATCGCGGCCTGCGCCGGTTTCGCCGCGATCTCGGGCTCCTCGGTCGCCACCGCGGCGACCTTCGCCACCGTCGCTTATCCGGAGATGCGCCGTTACGATTATCCTAAGAGCTTTGCCACCGGCGTGATCGCCGCCGGCGGCACGCTCGGCGCCATGCTGCCGCCGTCGACCGTGCTGGCCGTCTACGGCATCATCACCGAGCAGGACATTGGCAAGCTGTTCATCGCCGGTGTCATCCCCGGCATCCTTGCCGCGGCGATGGACATGATGACGGTGGTGCTGATCGGCAAGCTGCGGCCGAAATTTCTGCCGGCGGCGCCGCGGCACAGCTGGGCCGAGCGCCGCGCCGGGCTGCGCGACATCTGGGCGACGCTGCTCCTCTTCGTCCTCGTCATCGGCGGCCTCTATGGCGGACTGTTCACGCCCACGGAAGCGGGCGGCGTCGGCGCCTCCGGCGCGCTGATCATCGGCGTGGCGCGCGGAAAACTGTCACGCACCGAAATCCGCCGCTCGCTGTTGCAGGCGGTGCGCACCGCCGCCGCCGTACTCACGGTGCTGATCGGCGCGCTGTTGTTCGGCTATTTCCTCACCGTCACGCAGACGCCGCAAAAGGTGACCGAATTCCTCACCTCCCTGGGGCTCGGCCGCTACGGCGTGCTGGCGCTGATCATGCTGATGTACATCGTGCTCGGCTGCCTCATGGACTCGCTGGCTATGATCATCCTCACGATCCCGATCATCTTTCCGGTGGTCACCCAGCTCGGCTTCGATCCGATCTGGTTCGGGGTGATCATCGTCATGACAGTGGAGCTCGGGCTCATTCATCCGCCGGTAGGCATGAATGTGTTCGTCATTAAAAGCGTCGTTCAGGACGTCAGCTTCTCCACGATATTCAAAGGCGTGCTGCCGTTCATCGTCACCGATTTGATCCGGCTGGTGATCCTGATTGCGTTTCCGATTTTGGCACTTTGGTTGCCGTCGCATATGGGATAGGGCGTTACTCGACGTGCATCAGCACATCGAGCGCCAGTACGCCCTTGGCGTAGACTCGCAACGGATTGATCTCGATTTCGGTCATGCGACGCTCGCCGCGCATGATCGCGCCGAGACGCAGCACGCAATCGGCGACAGCGTCCAGGTCGGCCGCCGGCGTGCCGCGGCCGCCGCGCAACAGCGCCGCGCCTTTGAGTTTTTGCAATTCCTCGATGATGCCATCGCGGTCGATGTCCGCTGGCAAAATCCGGATGTCGTGCAATGCCTCGATCCAGATGCCGCCGAGGCCGATTGTGAGGATCGGCCCCCAGCTTGGCTCGCGCCGCGCGCCGACCACGAGCTCGAGACCGGGCGGCGCCATGGACTCGACCAGCATGCCGTCCAGCGCAAGATCCGGCTGCGCCTTGCCGACATCGGCCGCGACATTGTCCCAGGCCCGCATCAGTGCCGCGTGTTCGGCGATATTGAGCACGACGCCGCCGGCGTCGCTTTTATGCGCCAGTGCGGCGGCCTGCGCCTTCAACACCACCGGATAACCAAGCCGCTCAGCGATTTCGCTCGCATCGTCGGGATCGCGCGCCAGTGCGCTTTCCGGGACGGCGATGCCGAGCATCGCCAGCAAAGCCTTGCCTTGATACTCGGTGAGCGCACCGGTCGCTGCGATCTTGTAGGACGATAAAGCCGGCGTTTCCGCGCGCGGTCGCGGGGATGTCACGGCGTTGCCGTACCAGGTCGCCCGCGCCATGGCGCGCAGAGCGCGATCCGGCGAGCGGAAAAATGCCAGTCCTTTGTTGCGCAAACAGGCGGAGAATTCGGCCGGCAATTCGGTCTCGTCGCCCATGGTGGCGACCGCGATCGGCTTTTCGAGATTGGCGATGCCGGACAGGATGGCGTTAGCTTTGTCCATGGCAAAGCGCGGCGCGCCGGCGACGATCGAGATGACGAGGCTGCCCATCGCCGGATCGGCGAGGAGCTGCGCCGCGGTGCTGCCGAGGATCGACGGATCGCGCACGGTCTGCGCCGTGGTGTCGACCGGATTTTCGATGGCCGCGAATGGCGGCAGAATTTTCTTGATGGCCTCGGCGTTTGCCGGCGATAGCGCCGGCAGGTCGAGTCCAAGAGTCTCGGCGAAATCCAGCGCGTAGCCCTTGAAGGCGCCGGAATTGGTCATGACCGCCGCACCTCTGACGGGCGGCTTGGCGAAGCGCGCCAGAATTTCGGCGGTGTCGAGCAGTTCCTCCAGCGTCTCGACCCGCACGACCGCCTCGTGCGCGACCAAAGCGCTCATCACCGCGTGATTGCCGACCATGGCGCCGGTATGGGTGCGCGCGGATTCCTGGCGCGGGCGCTGCGGCCGGGATGCATCAGCACGATCGGTTTCTTGCGCTCGCGGGCCCGCGCCGCCAGCCCAAGAAACAGCGCCGGGTCGCGCACCTGCTCCATGAACAGGACGATGACCTGGGTTGAATCGTCGTCGATGAGAAACTCGAGAAAATGTTCCGTCGTGAGCTGCGCTTCATTGCCGGTGGATACGACGATGGAGAGCTTGAGCCCCTTCGCCAGCAAAGCCAGCCGCAAGGTCGAGCACATGGCGCCGCTTTGCGTGACGACGCCGATGCCGCGACCGTGCGCTTGCGCCGGCAATGACAGCGGCTCGAAGGTCAGCGCCACCCTGTCGCTCAGATTGACGAGGCCGATGCAATTCGGCCCGCACAGTGCGAGCTTCGCGTCGTTTGCAATTCGCGCCATCGCCTCCTGATCGGCGCGGCCCGCCTCGTCCATCTCGGCAAAGCCCGAGGCGAAGACCAGCGCGGCGCCGATCTTGCGGCGGACGCAGGCCTGCACCGCGTCCACCGTCGCCTGGCGCGGCACCGCCAGCACCGCGACATCGACGCCGTCGGGCAATTCGTCGA
The DNA here is from genome assembly GCA_050010715.1 of Xanthobacteraceae bacterium. GTDB lineage: Bacteria > Pseudomonadota > Alphaproteobacteria > Rhizobiales > Xanthobacteraceae > BOG-931. The sequence goes on from JBEKKM010000031.1 coordinate 2,981, forward strand.
TCGAGCCGACGCAGGCGCGGCCGCCGATCTCGCGGTTGCTGCGGCTGACCAGATGAATGTCGCCATTGAAGCCGATGCGGCGGAGATTGGTGAGCACATTGCCGCCCAGCGATCCCGCTTCGGGCGAAACGCCGACGATGGCGACCGAGCGCGGCCGCAGCAGCGCCTGCAACGCGATCACCTGCCGTTCCGCCGTCACGTTCAATCAACTGTCGCGGCGATAGGCGGCCAGCCCCGGCCGGTACGATTTGTCGTCGAGGAATTGCGTCATGCCCTTCTCGCGGCCCTTTTCGGGGTCGAGAAAGCGCAGCTGGTCGAGTTTTGCGAACAGATAATCCTCGGCGTCCTCCCACGACATGTCGCGCACGCGCCGCGCCGCGTGCTTGGCGATGCGCAGCGCCATGGGATTCTTCTCGATCAGGGTCGCGGCGAGTTTTTGCACCCGCGCGCGCAGTTCGGCGCGCGGCACGGCCTCGTTGACGAGGCCCATCGATGCCGCCTTGCGGCCGTCAAAAGTCTCGCCGGTCATGATGTAGTACATCGTGTCGCGCTGACCCATGACCGAGGCCACCGCCTTGGTCACGGTGCCGGCGGGGATGATGCCCCAGTTGATTTCCGACAGCCCGAAGGTCGCGTCCTCGGCGGCGACGGCAAGGTCGCAGGCGATCAGCGAATTGAAAGCGCCGCCAAAGCACCAGCCGTTGACCATGGCGATGGTCGGCTTGCCGTAGAACTGCAGCCGCTTCCACTGCGCCAAGGCGCTTTTGCGCATCACCTTCAGCCGTTCGTCATAGCTGAGCTTATCGGTGGCGCGGAAATATTCGCGCAAATCCATGCCGGACGAATAGGCTTCGCCGGCGCCGGTGAGCACCAGCGCGCCGCAGCGCTCGTCGCTGTCGAGCACCTCGAACACGTCGAGCATTTCGAACGACAGCGCGGGATTGATGGCGTTGCGCTTCTCGGGCCGGTTCATCGTCACCCAGGCGACGCGGTCGACGATCTCGACAAGGACGGTGTTGCCGCCGGGCAGCGAGGCGGCAGTTGCGCTTGAGGTCATTGCTCGAAATCCTTTGGGTGAGGGGGCAAGGGGATTTTTTAAACCACCCCGGCGGGCGATGGACAAGGCCCGCAAAACTCGGCATGGCAGTGCCGCAAAAGTCGAGGGGGAAACGATGGATTTGAAGCTTACCGGCCGCACCGCGCTCGTCACCGGCAGTTCGAAGGGCATTGGGCTTGCGGTGGCGCAATGGTTTGCGCGGGAAGGCGTCAATGTCTGCCTGGTGGCGCGCTCGGGCGATCGCCTGGAGAAGGAGGGCGCCGCGATCGCCAAGGAGACCGGCGTCAAGGTGCGCACGCTGGCTGCGGACCTCGCCGATGCCACGGCGCGCGAGCGGGTGTTCCAGACGTTTCCCGACGTCGACATCCTGGTCAACAATGCCGGCGCCATTCCAGGCGGCTCGCTCGACGACGTCGACGAGCCGGCTTGGCGCGCCGGCTGGGATCTCAAAGTTTTCGGCTATGTCGGGCTGACGCGGCTTTATCTGCGCATGATGCGCGAGCGCAAGCGCGGCGTGATCATCAATATCATCGGGCTCGGCGGCGAGCGGCTCGACGCCACCTATATCGCCGGCGCCATGGGCAATGCCGGATTGATGGCGTTCACCCGCGCCATCGGCGGCAGGAGCACCGCATCCGGCGTGCGTGTCGTCGGCGTCAATCCGGGCCCGGTGCTGACCGATCGCGTCGAAGTTTTGGGGCGCAAGCGCGCCGCGACGCAGTACGGCGATGAAAACCGCTGGCGCGAGAGCTTTGCCAAAATGCCTTACGGCCGGCCGGCGTCAACCGACGAGATCGCGGCGACGGTGGTGTTTCTGGCTTCGGATCTGTCGTCGTATACGAGCGGCACCATCGTCACGATCGACGGCGGGATCGCCAATAGTGGTGGAATGCCTTAAGCGCCTAGTTGCGTCCGCCGCCGGCGAGGACGGCGCGCGTCGGCCGGTCCGGGCCGAAATCATCGACGCTGTCGATGGCCAGCAAGTCGGCGAGCCGCGTTCGGGCGCGGTTGACGCGGCTCTTGATGGTGCCGACCGCGCAGCCGCAAATCCCCGCGGCGTCCTCGTAGGAGAAGCCCGAGGCGCCGACCAGGATCAAGGCCTCGCGCTGGTCCGATGGCAGCTTGGCGAGCGCAGTGCGGAATTCCTCGAATTCGACGCGGCCGGTCTGCTCCGGATGGGATTTCAGCGTCTCCGCATAGCGGCCGTCGGCGTCTTCGACCTCGCGGCGGCGCTTGCGATATTCCGAGCGGAACAGATTGCGCAGAATGGTGAACAGCCATGCTGGCATGTTGGTGCCGGGCTCGAAGGAATCGATGTGCGAGAGCGCGCGCAACAGCGTCTCCTGCACCAGATCGTCGGCACGGTCGATATTGCCGCACAACGAGATGGCGAACGCGCGCAGGCTCGGCACGGTGGATAGCACTTGGTCGCGTATCGCTGGGTCAAGCTTCATTGCGACGAGCCTCTGGCTTTCAGTCTTGATCGCTCAAGCGGCGGACCAGATCGGCGATATGATGCGGCACGCCCTGATTGACGACGTCGTCGTACATGGCGCGCAATTGCTGGCCGATCTTGGCCTGGACCTCGCGGCCCAGCCGTGCCTCGGGTTTCGGTGGATTAACCGGAGCGCCCATGGAATCTCGGGTTTCTGGCTTGTCCGAAGCGGGCTTGTCCGATTCCGGCTCTACCGCTTCGAGATTGGTCCTACGGTGTTTCATTTCGTCATTTTTCCCCCGTTCGCCATTTTTCCCCCGTTCGCCCAGTTTTCCCCGCTCACCCATGTCAAACCCGCCCTTGGTACGCACAAGCCCCGCCGATTGGGAGGCAACGCCCGGTTTTGCCCATTGTTCCGGGGTTCGGGAACTTTTTTCGGAACTTATTTCGCCCGGCCACGTTTTTGTCGGTTAGCTTCGGGAACCGTGAAGGGGAGGGCGTTGTGCCTAATTCACAAGCAGTGCTTCAACATCTACCGTTTCTGCGCCGTTATGCCCGTGCCCTGACCGGCAGCCAGTCCTCCGGCGACGCCTATGTGGCGGCCACCCTGGAATCGCTGATCGCCAGTCCGGGAATGCTGGCCGAAAGCGCCAATTCGCGGGTTGGGCTCTATCGACTCTTCACCAAAATCTGGGGCTCCTTGGCGGTGAACGGCAAGCCCGAGGCGGGCGAGAGCGTTCTGCCGCCCGAGCAGCACATTACCCAGCTCACGCCGCGGCCCCGCCAGGCTTTCCTGCTGGTGGCGCTCGAGGGTTTTTCCGAAGAGGACGCCGCCCAAATCCTCGACTGCGATCTGACGACGCTGCGCAATCTGGTCGAGGAATCCGGCCGCGAGCTGGCGGCGGAAATCGCCACCGATGTGCTGATCATCGAGGACGAGACCTTCATCGCCATGGATATCGAGGCGCTGGTGGAAAGCCTCGGCCATAACGTCATCGGCATCGCCCGCACCCACAATGAGGCCGTGGCGCTGGCCAAGAAGAAGCGGCCGGGCCTCATCCTGGCCGACATTCAGCTCGCCGACGGCAGCTCGGGCCTCGATGCCGTCAACGAGCTCCTCGGCACGTTCGAAGTGCCGGTAATCTTCATCACCGCCTACCCGGAGCGTTTCCTCACCGGGCAACGGCCGGAGCCGGCGTTTCTGATCGCTAAGCCGTTCCAGTTTGCCGTGGTCTCGGCGGTGGTGAGCCAGGCCCTGTTCTTCGGCCGCAAGGCTCGCCATCGCGAGCGGCAGCCGGTCGAGCGTCAGCCGACCGTGTAACGCCGATCATCGATCTGTTGCTGCATGGCCGGGCTCGTCCCGGTCATGTGCGTTTCAGGGCCATGTTTCAAGGCCATGTGCATTTCAGGTGATGACGGAGGCCGCGGCCGGTTCTGAAAAAGTCAGGGCGCAGCCGATCGGCATATCGGCTGCGCCCAACATGACCGGCCAAGCACGGGGGGAGGGGGGAAAGGATGGCCGGCCGCTTTGTCAAAGCGCGACGCCAGTCTTTGTTCCGTTGTGGCCAGCGTTTGACGGCCACGCCAGGCAACACGCCAGCAAAATAATTCCTGATTCGGATCACGACTCGGTGAAATCGAGGAAACCTCGGAACGGCTCACCCCGACAAATGTTGCAGCAGCGTTGAATGGGCTCGGGGGCCATTCGCTTGTCCGGAACATCGTTCCGGCACGCTGGAGGCGGTCCGATGGCCAGGCAGTTATATCTTCGTATAGTGAGTGCGCTCGGTCTTGTTGCGCTTGCCGCGCTGTTTGTGGGTATCGACCCGTTTCTGAGCGCCGGCGCCAGTCTGACCAGCCAGACACCCGCCGTTTCGGTCAATCGCACCCTCAAGGGTGACCGGCTGCCGACGGCCAATTCGGCGATCCTCGACGTCCCTGACGGCCAGGCGCGATTTGCCCGGCAGCCGAGCGCCGAGACGCGCGCGCAGACGCCGTTCGCCTGCGATCCCGCCATTAGCCTCATCCGCTCGCCCAATTCGCCTCCCCCGTCAGGCGACGTCTATCGCCGCTGCATGGCCTAAGCGCCGAGCGCGCCAATCGCTTCAAATTTAAAACGATTGCTAGCGTTTTGGTGGGGCGGGATCTTTACGCGAAACCGCTATCTGTCCCGCACCAAACCAAGTTCGGGACAGGCTTTTTCAGGATCATGCTCAAGCCGACCCTTCCCCGCCGCGCCGGGGCAGCCCCCTGTTTGCGCCCGCCCGCACAGAACCATTCCGGGCCGGGAGGCGACTAATGAAGGACACCAGCGAAAGGGGACGCTGCAGCACTCCATCGGTTTTCGATCGGCTAAGCGGAGCGCTGCGGAACCTTCCAACGATGTCACAGCTTAACAGAACTGAATATCGGCACTTCAGCAGGGTGGAGAGTATCATGGCAGCGAGCGCTCGATTGCGACATCTTCCTAGTATCGTTCTTTTCGCGGGTCTGATGACGATTCCCGCGGCGTCGGCTTTTGCGCAAACATTGTCGTATCAGCCGGTCGATCACGGTTTGGCTTTTCCGCAATACGCGCCGCAGGCGCAGCAGCAGAGCGACGCGACGCAGAGCACTGACGAACTGCCGGCGGCGTTCCGTCGTCAGGTGGTTTCGTACCAGGGCAATGAGTCGGCCGGGACCGTTATCGTCGACACCGCGCACACCTACCTTTATCTGATCCTCGGCGGTGGCAAGGCGCTGCGCTACGGCATTGGCGTCGGCCGCGAAGGCTTTACCTGGTCGGGCACGCAGACGATCACCCGCAAGGCCGAATGGCCGGATTGGATTCCGCCGGCAGCGATGATCGCCCGCCAGCCGTATCTGCCGCGCTGGGTCGGCGGCGGCCCCGGCAATCCGCTCGGCGCCCGCGCCATGTATCTCGGCAACACCGATTTCCGCATTCACGGCACCAACGATCCGACGACCATCGGCAAGCACGTTTCGAGCGGCTGCATCCGCTTGGCCAACGACGACGTGATCGATCTCTATAGCCGCATCAATGTCGGCACCAAGGTCATCGTGCTGCCGAACGACGATCGCAACGCCGCGGTCGAAAGTGGCCGCCACGCGTCGATCGGCGCGCCGATGACGGCGCAGATCCAGGTCAGGCCGGCGGACGAGCGGCCGTTGCCCCCGGTGCCTGCTGTTGCTCCGATGCGCGTGAGCATCCTGGGCGTCAACTTCTCCGGCGCCAACTGACGATATCGCTATTGACGCAACGGCCGGCCTTCGGGCCGGCCGAGTCTTTTAAGTTCCATTGCCATGGCCGAAGCGCGCGAGAACGGGCTTCGGCCTATTTCATTTGTCGAAACGAATGACGATATTTGGGAGAGGAAACTTGGAAGTGTGAAAGTATGGACGCGTCCGAGGGCAGAAAGATCGAGACAACTCGACCGGACGATCGGCTGTCGGAAGCTGCGAAAAGCAGCCGCGACGACAGCACCGAACGTCGCAATCTCGAAGATGAGTTGCGCAGCCGTGCCAAGCAGCAGGAAGCGCTGGCGCAGCTCGGCGAGCGCGCCTTGGTCGAGCCCGATCTGGAGCGATTGCTCAACGACGCCGTCAGCACGGTTGCGCTCACGCTGTCGGTCGATTTCGTCAAGATCCTCGAACTGTTGCCCGGCGGCACTGACCTGTTGTTGCGCGCCGGCTTCGGCTGGAAGACGAATCTGGTCGGCTCGGTGCTCGCTTCGACGGACGCCGGCGGCTATGCACACTACACGCTGAACTCCGCCACGCCGGTGGTCACCGCCGATTATGCCGCCGAGACTAGGTTCGCGACCGCGTCCTATCTGCAAGATCATCACTGCGTCAGCGGCATGACCGTGACCATCGCCGGCCGTGACGGCCGCGCCTACGGCATCCTCGGCGTCTGTACCGGCAAAGCGCGCCATTTCGGCGTGCCGGACACCGCGTTCCTCGCCGCCGTCGCCAATCTCCTGGCCGGTGCTATTCAGCGCCGCCAGCTCGAGCAGCGCCACGAATTGATGATCCGCGACATGCGCCACCGCTCGGGGAATCTGTTCTCCCAGCTTCTGGCGCTGTTCTCGCAGACCGCCAAGAACGCCAAGAGCATCGCCGATCTCGCCAGCAAATATCAGGCGCGCGTGCTCGCCATGGCCAATGCCCACCGCCTGATCACCGAGGGCGGCTGGACATCGATCCCGATCATGGATCTGCTCTACGTCGTATTGGGGCCCTATCTCGATCGAGTCTCGTTCAGCGGCCCGAACATCGATCTCGAGCCCGACCCGATCTTCAATCTCAGCGCGGCGCTGCATGAGCTTGCCGCCAACGCCATCAAGCACGGCAGCTTGTCGCGCCCCAAGGGACAGCTCGATCTAAGCTGGTCGGTGAGCCGCACCGAACGCGGCATGACCTTGCTCCTCGATTGGGTCGAGAAGAACGGGCCGCCGGCGCGGCGGCCGCGGCGTCTCGGCTTTGGCTCGCGGCTGGTCGGCATGGTCATCGAACGGCAGTTGAACGGCGAAGTGCATCGCTCGTTCACGCGCAACGGCTTGTCGGTGCATATGGTGGTGCCGCTCACCCACGAGCGCTGGCCGAACCCTGGAGCGCCTGCGGGCGCGCAGACGGAAGGTGTTGATTCACCGTCTAAGGATGCACGTCTTCCGTGAACCAATCGGTCGGCAGATCGTGTCCGGCGCCGCTTTCCTTGGCCTTGCGGTAAAACAGCGCGCCGGCGGCAGCGAATTGATAGCCGAGCCCGATATTGTTGAGAAAACAGGTGACCTCGGCATCGGACGTGCGGCCTTCGGCGCGTCCGACGATCAGCTCGGGCAAGGTCGGCAGCTTGGAAAAATCGATCGCATCGGCGGTCGCCCAGCCGCGGCCGCTGCCGGTCTCCGCCGGCTCGATGCCCTTGGTCGCCGCATGAATGGGCTTGGTGTCGTGGACATGGACGGCGACGCGATCGGCGCGCTTGACGGCGTTGGGCTCGATCTCGGGGATCTTGATCGAGCTCAAATGCACGCCAGGCTCGATCCAGCGCTCGAAGAAGATATGGTCGACGCTATTGGTCGCGCACATCACGATGTCGGCGCCTTTGATCGCGTCCTCGGGCTGCGCGACGGCAATGACTTCGACGCCGAGCGCTTCGGCCATTTGCCGCGCGAAGGCGTCGCGGTTTTCGGCATTGGGGCTGAAGCAGCGGATGGTCGCGATGTCGCGCACCGCGCAGACCGCCATGAGTTGCGCGCCGGCCTGCCAGCCGGAACCAAGGATGGCGACGGTCTTGGCGTCTTGGCGCGCCAGATATTTGACGCCCAGCCCATTGGCGGCGCCGACCCGCATGCGCTGCATGACGCCGTCGGGAAAGATCGCCAGCGGCTCGCCGGTTTCGGTCGAGAACAACAGCACCAGCCCGACGTAGCGGTTGCCCGGCGCCGCCGGTATTTTTTCGCGGCGGACATTGTTGCCGCGCTTCGGCCAGGTGACGATGTCGGAATTGATGCGGACCGCGCCGACGCCGAATTTCGGAACGATGCCGTCCATGGATTTCAGGCTGTACAGTGCGTCCGCGCGCGAGGTCGGCGCGAAACAGTCGGAGCGGGTGCGCGACACGCCGCGGCCTTCGGCGAGCTCGGCATAGGCCTCTTCGAGCACGGCGATGCATTCCGGCATGGTGATCAGCTTGTCGGCGTCGTCGTTGGACAGGATCAGGGTCATCTGCTTTGCACGCTCGTCATGGCTAAAAATCGTGGCGCGCATCATAATGGCAACGGGCCGAATTGATAGCGGCCCGCAACACTTCGCCGATCGGCCGCAAAGGAGACGGACGTGTCGCAGGATTACGAACCATTCCGGCTGTTCCCCTATCAGGCGATCGTCGACCGCCCCCGCGTCGCATGGCCGAATGGCGCGCGGGTCGCGGTCTGGGTGATCCCCAATATCGAGCACTTCCATATCGAGATCGGCAACGCGGCGCCCGACATCCGCAATCATTCACGCCGCGATTACGGCAACCGGGTCGGCGTCTGGCGCATCATGGAGGTGCTTGCCAAGCACAACGTGCGCGGCACCGTTGCGCTCAACGCCGAGGTCGGCCGCTACTACCCGCGCATCATGGAAGAGGCGACGAAGCTCAAATGGGAATTGATGGGCCACGGCCTCACCAATTCGGTAATGCTCACCGGCATGAGCGCCGAGCAAGAAGCCGCCGTGATCGCCGAGGCGCGCGAGGTGATCGAGCAATGGGGCCAAAAGATGCGCGGCTGGCTCGGACCGGGTCTCGGCGAGACCTGGCACACGCTCGACCTCTTACGCCGGCACGGCGTCGACTATGTCTGCGACTGGGTCAACGACGATCTGCCCTATCGCATGAACAATGGGCTTTATTCGATTCCGTATTCGATCGAGCTCAACGACATGCCGCTGTTCAACATGCCGAGCATCAGCATCGACGATTTCTGCCGCCGCATCTGCGAGACATTCGACGTGTTGTACGAGGAAGGCGAGCGCAACGGCCGGGTGATGGCGATCGCGCTGCATCCGTTCCTGATCGGCGTGCCGCATCGTATCCGCACGCTGGATCGGGCGCTGCAATACATCGCCGGCCACGGCAAGGTGTGGTTCGCGACGGGGTCGGAGATTGTCGATGCGTATCGGGGGCAGGAGAAAGCTTGAAACGCGCCCGCGCGCTCCAGCAAGAAATATAAGGCCGCCACCCGATCAGTGTGAAACTGATCGATCCAGTGGCTTCGCCATCCTCTTCCCTCGTTCGCACAATCCGTTAGAGTGCCGGCCCCTAAAGCCGGGCAGGGAGAATGAGCCGTCATGAGTCAAGACGTCGTCAGCTTTCAATCGGCGGGCCTGCGCCTGCATGGCGTGCTCAGCGTGCCGGCCGGCGTGCGGCCTGGCGAACGTCGCGCGGCGTTCCTGGTGCTGCATGGTTTCGGCTCCAACAGCGAAAGTCCGACCTGCATCACGCCGGCGCGGGTGCTGGGCGAATTCGGCTTCGTGACGCTTCGCTTCGACATGCGCGGCTGCGGCAAGAGTGAAGGCGAGTTCGGCCGGGTCATCTGTCTCGAACAGGTCGAGGACACCGGCAACGCGCTGGATTTTCTGGCCAAGCATCCGGCCGTCGACCCGGATCGCATAGCGGTGATCGGCTCGAGTTTCGGCGGTGCGGTCGGCGTCTATGCCGGCGGCACCAATCCGCGCATCGCCGCAGTGGTCTCAAACGGCGGTTGGGGCCATGGCGAGCGCAAATTCCGCGGCCAGCATCCGACGCCGGAGGCCTGGGCGAAGTTCACCAAGATGCTCGAGGAAGGCCGCGCGTACCGGGCCCGCACCGGCAAATCGCTGATGGTGCCGCGCTACGACATCGTGCCGATCCCGGGCCACGTGAAAGACAATCTCGACAAGCAGAAGGTCGGCATGTTGGCGCCGAATTCGGTCGAGATGTTCCCGGCCGAGACCGCGCAGAGCATGTTCGATTTCCGCGCCGAGGAGGTGGTGGGCAACATCGCGCCACGGCCGCTTCTCCTCATCCATGCGGCCAAGGATTCGGTGACGCCGACCGAACAGTCGGTGGAAATGTTCAAGCGCGCCGGCCAGCCGAGCGAGCTGCATCTGTTCAGCGGCCTCGATCACTTCCTGTTCGCGGAGAAGTCGACGCGGGTCTGGACCATGATGCGCGGCTGGCTCGATGCTTATTTACCCGCGGTAAAATCATAGCTGTCATCATCCGCGAAGGCGGATGATCCAGTAATCACGAGAGGATCGGCGTTACGCAGCGCAAAAATTCATCGCAGCGATTACTGGGTTCGCCGCCTTCGCGGGGAATGACATGAGGGTTGCGGTGAGCGGAGACGAATAGTGAAAAGCAACAGTATTGCCGTCGGCCACGACGAGCTGGGCCGCTTCATTCGCGAAGTGCTCATCGCCAATGGCGCGCGCGCCAAGGACGCCGCCGTCGTCGCCGAAGGATTGGTCTGGGCCAATCTGCGCGGCGGCGACGGCCATGGCGTATCGCGGCTGCCGCGCTATCTCAACATCATCGCCCATGGCGAGATCGACACCAAGGCGGAGCCGACGCTGTCGCACGATCGCGCCGCGACTTTCGTGCTCGATTGCCACCACGGCTTCGGCCCGGTGGCGGTGATGCAGGCCGCGGCACTCGCGGTCAAGCGCGCCAAGAAGGCCGGCGTCTGTTTCGGCCTGGTGCGCGAGACGACCCACACCGGCGCCATCGGGCGCTACGCGCAATGGATCGCCGAGCGGGGCTGCGCCGCGGTCCTCATGGGCGCCGGGCCGACCTTGATGGCCTATCATGGCACCCGCGTCGCCAGCCTCTCGACCAGTCCCATTGCCATCGCGGTGCCGAGCGGCAACGGGCCGATCCTGCTCGACATGGCGTCGAGCGCCATAGCCAACGGCAAGATTTTGCAGGCCCGCAATACCGGCGAGCCACTGCCGGAAGGCACCGTGCTGACCGCCGACGGCGAGCCGACCACCGATCCGAAAAAGGCCGAAATCCTACTGCCGCTCGGCGGCCCGAAAGGCTCCGGCCTCGGCCTGATGTTCGAAATGCTGGCGAGCGTGCTCGCCTCGGCGCCGATCCAGGCTCGCGCGCTGGGCCCGGAGAAGCGCGACCGTCACACCGGCAATACCGCAATGCTCGCCATCGACATCGAAACCTTCCGCCCGCTCGCCGGCTTCATCCACGATGCCGATGCGTTGACCGCGATCCTCAAAGCGCTGCCGCGGCAAGCCGGATTCGACGAGATCTCTTTGCCGGGCGAGCGCTCGCAGCGCACCGAAGCGAGACGCCGCAAGAATGGCATTCCGATTCCGGCAAAACTCTGGGAAGAGCTGGAAGGGATAGGCAAGAAATATTCCGTCAAGATGCCCGCGACGTTATCCGGCACCGCGTAGCGCGGCGACGCAGGGACGTACGAAGCAACTCACAGCTCGCTCTGAATCACCGGCACAAACACGTAGCCGCTGCCGGATTTAGTCGCGTGGCCGAGCGCCGGGAACGGCAGGTGGCCGCCGGAGAACAACAGGCGGTCGGTCGCCACAATGTCGAGCACCCGCTTGCGGTTGGCGAGCGCCGCCGGCGGATCGGTGTCGAACGCCACCGAGCGTTCCGGATCGGGAAATTGCAGCGCCGCGCAATGCACGATGTCGCCGAAGATGAGAAAGTCGCCGCCCGGCGGCGACACGCGCACCATGCTGTGGCCGACGGTGTGGCCGTAGCAGGCGACCGCGCGCACGCCCGGCGCGAATTCGGCGCCGTCCTTGTAGAGCGAGAGCTTGCCGGCGGCGGCATAGGGTTTGATGGCGTTGACGGCGAGATCGAAGAAGCCGCGGAATTCTTCCGGCGCCTTGCCGCGAATATCGGCCGAGGTCCAGAACGCGTGGTCGTTCTCGTTGACATAGAGCGTCGCGTTCGGAAACAGCATCTTGTGGTCGCTGGTGATGACGCCGGGGATGTGGTCGGGATGCGGATGGGTGATGACGACGGCGTCGATCGCGGCGGGACTGACGCCGGCCGCGGCAAGGTTTTGCGGCAGCCGTCCCACGCTCGGTGCGAAATGCGTGCCGCCGCCGGCGTCGACCAGGATGAGCTTTTGGCCGGTATTGATCAGCCAGGTGTTGAGCGGCGTGGTGAACCCCATCTTGGGCAGGTGGGCGTCGCGCAAAAGCTTCTCGGCGCCCGCTTCGTCGCCGGTGAAGATGGTGGCGTCCAGCGTCAGGGTGCCATCGCTGACCACCGTCACCTCGTAGTTGCCGACCTTGTGCCGATAAAAACCGGGCGCCTGGGTGCCGGCCAATGGTGCTGCCATGTCTCACTCCTTGAACTTCACTGATGCGTCGCCGTGCGGTGTCCCGCGGCAAGGATAGCAAAAGGTTTTACGCCTCCGCCAGCCGCAGCCCGATATAGCGGTCCAGCGTGGCGTGGTCGTCGAGCAGTTGCGCCGACGGCGCCGAGTGCACGATGCGGCCGCGCTCCAGTACCAGCGCCGATTGCGTCAAGGACAGCGCGATATCGGTATGCTGCTCGACCAGGATGAAGGCGTTGGAGCCTTCGCTGGTCATGCGGCCGATCGCGGCGGCGAGCTCTTCGACGACGATGGGGGCCAGGCCTTCGAGCGGTTCGTCGAGTAGCAGCAACGCCGGATTGGTCATCAGCGCGCGTGCGATCGCCAGCATCTGCTGCTCGCCGCCCGATAGTTGATTGCCGAAATTGCGGCGCCGCTCGGCAATGCGGGGGAACAGGTCATAGACGGCTGGCAGGTCCCAGCGGCCGTCGCGCGCCGCCACGGTGAGGTTTTCTTCCACGGTCAGCGTCGAAAAAATCTCGCGTTCCTGCGCCACCCAGCCGATGCCGGCTTGCGCCCGGCGATGCGGCGGGCGCTGGGTGATGTCCTCGCCGCGCCACAACACGCGGCCGCGGCCGACCTGGGTGTAGCCCATGATGGTCAGAAGCAGCGTCGATTTGCCGACGCCGTTCCGGCCGAGCACGGCGAGCCCGCCGCGCTCCGGCAATTCGAACGAGACGCCGTCGAGCACGATCGCCGAGCCGTACCCGGCGCGCACGTCGCTGAGCGCAAGCAGGGGCTCGCTCATGACGCGGCCTCGTGGCGCACCTTGCCGAGGTAAACCGCGCGCACCCGCGGATCGGCGGCGATTTCTTGCGGCGTACCTTCGACCAGCACGCGGCCGCCGACCATGACGATGACGCGCGAGGCGAAGCGGAACACCAAGTCCATGTCGTGCTCGATGAACAAAACCGTGATGTCGCGCGACAGACCGGCGATGGCGGCCAACAGCTCGCGGCTTTCCTCGCGCGGTACGCCGGCTGCCGGCTCGTCGAGCAGCAGCACTTTCGGCTTGGTGGCGAGCGCCAGCGCGATCTCGACCAGCCGCTGCTGGCCGTAGGCGAGCTCGCGGGTCAGGCGATGACAGACCGGCGCCAAGGTCAGCGTCGAGAGAATGTCGTAGGCTTCGTCGATTTCGTCCCGATAGGCGGTGAGCTGCCGCCACCAGGTGCGCGCCACCTTGCGCCGTTCGCACACCGCGAGCGTCACCGATTCCAGCGCCGTGAGATGCGGAAACAGCTGGTTGATCTGGAAGGTTCGGACCAGGCCGAGCCGCACCCGCTGTTCGGGCGCCAACGCCGTGATGTCGTCGTCGCCCAGCACGATGCGGCCGTTGTCCGGTTGCAGCATGCCGGTCATCATGTTGATCAGCGTGGTTTTGCCGGCGCCGTTGGGGCCGATCAGCGCGTAACGCACCCCTTGCGGCAGGACGAGCTCGATGTCGGAGGCAACGACCAGGGAGCCGAAGTTTTTGTTGAGGCCGTGGGTGGCCAGGGCATTCGCGCTCACGACACGACCTTCATGCGCCGCGCCAGAAGCGTCAGCCCGCCGAGAATGCCATTCGGCAACAGCATGACGACGGCGATCAGGAGGAGCCCGATCCAGAAATACCAATATTGCGGATTGATGCCGGAGAACTGGTCGCGCGCCACCATGTAGACCGCGGCGCCGATGAGGCCGCCGTAGAGCCGCCCGGTGCCGCCGAGGATCAGCATCACCAGCACATCGGCGGAGCGCTGGAAGCCGAGCGCTTCGAGCGAGACCGTCTCGGTCGTCTGGGCCAGCAATGCGCCGGCAATGCCGGCGATGATGGCGGCGATGGTGTAGATGGTCTGGATATGCGCGTGCACCGATGCGCCGATCGCCGGCATGCGCAGGCCGTTTTCGCGGATGCCGCGCAGCGCCAGCCCGAACGGCGAATGTATGAGCCGCCGCGCGATCAGGAAGATGAGGAACAGTACGGCAAGCGCATAGCTGTATGCGGTATAGCCGTAGAGATCGAAGCGAATTCTGCCGAACAGCGGCCAGGTGTGAATGCCCTGCAGGCCGTCGAAGCCGCCGGTGAGCCAGCCGGCACTGTTGGCCGCTTCCTGCAACACGAGCCCGATACCGAGCGTGATCATGATCAGCGCCAAGTGACGAAACCGTGCCACGATGAAGCTCGTCACATAACCGAACAAGCCGGCGGCAATTGCCGCGGCGACAAGCCCGGTCAGCGGCTCGCCCCAGCCATATTTCGAAATCAGCCCCGCCGTATAGGCGCCGATGCCGAAATAGGCGGCGTGACCGAGCGATACGATGCCGGAAAAGCCGAGGATGAGGTCGAGCGACAGCACGAACAAAGCCGTGATTGCGATCTGGCTTGCAAGCACCAGATAACTTGGCGCCAGCACGAACGGCAAAAGCGTAGCGAGCCAGAACGCGATCTCACTCCAATGCCAGCGGTTCTGCGCCTGCAGATATTGAACCGGATTGGCTTGACCGGCGATCGTCGCACTCGTCACGCCTAGCGCCTCCCGAACAGGCCGGTCGGCCGCCACATCAAAATCACGATCATCACCAGATAGATCAGAAAAGCGCCGAATGCCGGGACGTAATATTTGCCGGCGACGTCGGCGACACCGAGCACCATGGCGGCGGCGAACGAGCCGAAGATCGAGCCCAGGCCGCCGACCGAAACGACGATCAGCACGTAGATCAGATAGGTCAGCGCGAACGACGGATCGAGGCCGATGATCTCGATGGCCAACGCGCCGCCGAGGCCGGCAAGCCCGCTGCCGAGCGCAAAGGTGATGGCGAACAATGCGTCGACATTGATGCCGAGCCCGCGCGCCATGCGCTGATTGTTCACCGCGGCACGCACCTGCGCGCCAAAGCGCGTCATCTCGATGGTGACAACCAGTAGCGCCGTGATCGCGAGTGCGATGGCGATCAGGACTATCCGGTAGACTGCCAGATTCAATCCGGCGACATCGATCGAGCGGTGCAGATATGCGGGCAGCTGCACCGGCTGATTGGTGGTGCCGTAGATGTAGGCCGCGGCGGCAATCGAGATGAAGACGATGCCGATGGTAAGCAGGCACTGCTCGAGATCGCTCGAGCGATAGAAGCGGCGGAAGAACACGCGCTCGAGCACCACGCTTACCGCCGCGGCGACGATGAACGCAGCCGGCAGCGTGGCGAAGAACGGCCAGCCGAAGGCATTCATCAAGGTGACGGTGACATAGCCGCCGACCATGGCAAAACTGCAATGCGCCAGGTTGACGAAATTCATCATGCCGAGCGTCACCGACAGCCCGACCGAGAGCAGGAACAACAGCATCCCGTAGGCGATGCCGTCGAACAACACGCCGAAGACAGGAGGCATCGCCGGCAGCCTACGGTGCGAACAAAATCCGCGTCAGTGCGTCATGCGCGCCTTGGCGGGGTCCTTGACGTTCTCGACCTTGTCGAATTCGATATTTTCCAGTTTGTCGCCGACTTTCTGGACCCGGCGGATATACACGGTCTGGATGATGTCGCGGGTCTCCGGATCGATCGAGATCGGGCCGCGCGGGCTCTCCCAGGCCATGCCCTTGGCCGCCGCGATCAGCGAATCGCCGTCGGTCTTGCCGCCGGTCTTTTTCAGCACCTCGTAGATCAGGTGGGTGCCGTCGTAGCCGCCGATGGCAAAGAAGTCCGGGTTGCGATGGAATTCGTCGTTAAAAGCTTTGACGAATTCCTGGTTCATCGCCGATTTGTGGCTGTAGTCGTAATCCGACACGGTGATGATGCCGAGCGCGGCATCGCCCATGCTCTTGAGCGCGGTTTCATCGCCAAGCGCGTCCTGCCCCATCACTTTGATCTTGGATGGATCGACGCCGCGTTCCGCCAGCGCCTTGCCGACCGCGGCCGGTTGGGTGCCGCCGGGAATCCAGATGTAGATGGCGTCCGGGTTCTTATCCTTGGCGGCTTGGACGAAAGCGGAGAAGTCCGGATTGGCGACGGGGAAGCGCACCGAGCCGATGACCGTGCCGCCGCCCTCCTTGAAGCCGGTCTGGAACCAGGTTTCGGCGTCGATGCCGGGGCCGTAGTCAGAGACCATCGTGTAGACCGTCTTGACGCCGTTCTTGGCCGCCCATTGTCCGAGAATGTAGTTCAGTTGCGGCGTGGTCGAGGACGTGCGTGCGATATAGGGCGACTTGGTGGTGATGATCGCGGTGGCCGCGTTCATCACGACCATGAACTTCTTCGCCTCGGCGGAAATATCGGCCGCGGCCAGCGCATTCGGCGTCAGCGAGAAGCCGCCGAAGATGTCGGCGTTGTCGCGGACGACGAGCTCTTGGGCGAGCCGCTTGGCGACGTCGGGGGCGATGCCGCCGGTGTCCTTGCGGATCACCTCGATCTTCTTGCCGGCGACGCTGTCGCCGTGCTGCTTCATGTAGAGCTTCAGCCCATTGTCGATCTGGGCGCCGGTATCGGCGAATTGCCCGGAATATTCGTTGATCATGCCGATCTTGACCGTGTCCTGGGCCTTGGCCGTGCCGCCGCCGAGCAAAGCAAGCGCCAAGCCGGCAACGCCAATAAAGAACTTTTGCATCGCTCCCTCCCAATTCCCGTAATGCTTAAAAGCATTTCGGAGCATATCCTCGTTCAGGTCGCCCGCGAGTGCAATGCGCGTTTATTGTCGCGGCGCGGCGGTGGGCCGTTGCCCGCAGAACGGGGAGGTTGAGGGGGTGAACGTTTCCGAGCCGGCAACGTCATTGCAGGCCGCGCAAGCCAAGGTCGCGGCGCTCCTCAATCCGCGCAACGTCGTCATCGTCGGCGCCAGCGATGCGCCGGGAAGCTGGGCGCTGCGCGCGTTTAAGAACCTGCGCCGCTATGAGTTTCCAGGCGCGGTCTTTGCGGTCAATCCGCGCCGCGACCAGGTCTGGAACATGCGCTGCTATCGCAGCTTCGCCGATCTGCCCGAGCCGCCGGACCATGTGGTGGTAGTGATTCCGGCACCGCAAGTGCCGGAGACGTTGCGCGCCGCGGCGGCGGCCGGAGCGCGCAGCGCCACCATCATGTCGTCGGGCTTCGGTGAGGCCAGCGATGCCGCCGCCAAGGCGCTCGCGGAGACGCTGCACAAAACGATCGCCGAAACCGGGCTTGCGGTGTCCGGGCCGAACTGCATGGGCAACATCCACGCGCCGTCGCGGCTGATGACGCTGACTGACGATCGCCCACACCGTATCGCCAAAGGCCCGGTGGCGATCGTCGCCCAGTCCGGCGGGCTTGCCATGGCGATCAAGCGCACCTTGGAAGAGCGCGGCATTGCCACCGCCTCGCTGGTGACCTCGGGAAACGAAGCCGGTCTGACCACCGCCGATTACATCGCCTATTACGCCACGCTGCCCTTCGTCCGCGTCATCGTCTCGTATCTCGAAGCGGTGCAGGACCCCGAGCACTTGCGCGCCGCCTGCGCGGTGGCGCAGCGCGCCGGCAAGCCGGTGATCGCGGTAAAACTCGGCGCGTCGACGGAGGGCCGCGCTGCGGCGCTGGCCCATACCGGCGCGGTCGCGGGTTCGATGGAAGAGTTCGATGCGCTCGCCGCTGCGGCCGGCATTCTGCGCGTGCGCACGCTCGACGACATCGTCGAGGCGGTGGAGTATTTCACGCACGTGCCGTTGCCGGCCGGCGCCAATCTCGGCGGCATCACGTTCTCCGGCGCGCTGCGCGGACTATTACTCGACGCCGCGGCGGCGAACGGTCTGACCTTCCCGGCGCTGGCACCGGCAACGCTTAAGCGTCTCGAAGCCGTGCTCGGCGTCGGCACCTTCATCGGCAATCCGCTGGATTCCGGTTTTGCCGGCCTCGGCAGCAAGGAGGTCTACATCGAGTGCGTGTCGGCGCTGCTCGACGATCCCGCAATCGATATTTTGCTGCTGCAAGAAGAGCTGCCGCGCGGCGGCGGCTCGGAGCGCAAGGAGGCGAACCTCCACGCCGTCAACGCGCTCGCTTCGCGCAGCCAAAAACCCGTCGTCCACGTCACCATGATCTCCCACGGCCTGACTGATTACAGCCGCGCGTTGCGCGAGCAATTGCCGAATATTGGCTTCATGCAGGAGGTCGACAAGACGCTGCGCGCCATACGCGCCATTGCGACCTACGCGGAACGCGCAAGGCAGCCGGTGTGAAGCCTAGCTTGTTTCGCCCGGCCAACACCTGTTGAATGCGGCCAGCAAAAGACACAGAGGGAGTACGCCATGCCCGCGGCCAAGAAATATGAAGCGATCCACGTCGAGAACGAAGGTGGCATCACCTGGCTGATGATCAACCGGCCTGACAAGCGCAATGCCATGAGCCCGCAGGTGCATCTCGAAATGGACGAGGCGCTCGACGATCTCGCCGTCGATCCGGCCACCGAGGTGCTGGTGCTGACCGGCGCCGGCAACGCGTTCAGCGCCGGGCAGGACATAAAGCTTTATTTCCGCGCCAATGCCGGCGACGCCGCGGCGCGCCACAAACTGCGCCGCGCCTCGAATAACTGGCGCTGGCAGAAGCTGTCGACATTCCCGAAGCCGACCATCGCCATGGTCAACGGCTATTGCTTCGGCGGCGCCTTTACGCAAGTGACCGCCTGCGACATCGCGCTCGCCGCTGACGACGCCATGTTCGGTCTGTCGGAGGTCAATTGGGGCATCCTGCCCGGCGGCATTGTGTCGTGGAACGTGGCGCAGACCATGAACTATCGCGACGCGCTCTATTACGCCATGACCGGCGATTCGTTCGACGGCAAGCAGGCCAAACAAATGGGCTTCGTCAATTTCTCATACCCTAAGGAGAAGCTGCGCGAGGAGACCGTCAAGCTCGCCAAGAAACTGATGGAGAAAAGCCCGGCGACGTTGCGCTACACCAAGGAAGCGATCCGTGCCGTGCGCTTCATGAACGAGCCGCAAGCGCAGGATTATCTCGCCGCCAAGAGCGACGCGTTGCGCTATAACGACAAGGAGAACAGCCGCGAGGAAGGCATGAAACAGTTCCTCGACGAGAAGAGCTACCGCCCCGGCTACGGCCACTTCAAGCGCAAGCGCGCCAGCGCATAAGCAATGATCAAAACCCGCGGCACCATCGACGAGGAAGAGGTTGCGCGGTTCTCGCGTATGTCCAGCCAATGGTGGGACGCGCGCGGGCCGATGGCGGCGCTGCACAAGTTCAATCCGGTGCGGCTCGCCTATATCCGCGATCGGGTGGCGGAGCATTTCGACCGCGGTCCGAAGCGGCTCGATAGCCTCGCCGGCTTGCGCATCCTCGATATCGGTTGCGGCGGCGGCATTCTCTCCGAGCCGTTGGCGCGGCTCGGCGCGTCGGTGGTCGGCGCCGATCCGTCGGCGAGCAACATCGCGGTGGCGCAGCATCACGCGGCGCAGGCCGCGCTGACCGTCGACTACCGCAGCACGACCGCGGAAGCGCTGGCGGAGGCGGGCGAAAGCTTTGACGTGGTGCTGGCCATGGAAGTGGTCGAGCACGTCGCCGATGTTGGTCTGTTCGTCGATCTCGCTGGCGCCATCGTAAAGCCCGGCGGTTTGCTGTTCGTGGCCACGCTCAATCGCACCATGAAAAGCTTCGCGCTCGCCATTGTCGGCGCCGAGTACATTCTGCGCTGGCTGCCGCGCGGCACCCATCAATGGGACAAGTTCGTCACGCCCAATGAGCTCGAAATCGCCATCGAGCAAAGCGGGCTGCAGATCACCGACGAGACCGGCGTGATGTACAATCTGCTCGCCGACCGCTGGCAGCTCACCACCGACATGGACGTCAATTACATGGTCGTCGCGGAAAAGGCGGCCTGATGATCGCCAGTTGGCTCTGGATCGTCTTCACCGTCACGGCCGCGTTCTTCCAGACCTTGCGCAACGCAATGCAGCGCGAGCTGACGACGAGTCTGGGCACCGTCGGCGCCACCCATGTGCGCTTCCTGTTCGGCTTTCCGTTCGCATTGCTGTCCTTGATCGGGGTTTTGCTGGTGACCGGCGTGCCGCTGCCGCGCCCGTCTTTGAGCTTCTGGCCCTGGGTGATCGATGGCGCGGGTGCGCAAATCGCCGCCACCGCGCTGATGCTCATGGCCATGGGGCAACGCTCCTTCGTTGTCACCATCGCCTACATAAAGACCGAACCGATCCAGGTCGCGATCTTCGGGCTGATCTTTCTCGGCGACGCCGTGACGCTGCCGATGATGACGGCGATCCTGGTGGCGACGGCAGGCGTGCTGATCATGTCGTTCAAGCCCGGCGGCACGGTTGGAGGCATCAAGCCGACTCTGATCGGCCTGACCTCGGGCGGCATGTTCGCCTTATCGGCGATCGGCTACCGCGGCGCGATCCTCGACCTGCACATGGCGAATTTTGTCATGGCGGCGACCTTCACGCTGGTGGTCGGTCTGGTGATGCAGGCGGTCGTGCTTTCATTGTATCTGTGGCTGCGCCAGCCGTCGGTGATGATCGGCATCCTGCGCGCCTGGAAACCGTCGCTGTTCGCCGGCCTGATGGGGGCGCTGGCATCGCAGTTCTGGTTTCTCGCCTTTGCGATCGCCACCGCCGCCAGCGTGCGCACGCTGGCCCTGATCGAGGTGCTGTTCGCGCAAATCGTCGCGCGTGTCATGTTCGGCCAGCGCACCACCGCGCGCGAAGCCATCGGCATGGCGCTGGTGGTTGCCGGCGTGGGACTGCTGATTTTTGCGGAAAAATAGAAGCTAGTTCTGATCGTCCGGCAGGATCGGCAGGGGATGAAACTCGATCCCCTCCTCATGCAGCGCCTTGGCCTCGTCGGGCGACGCTTCGCCGTAGATCGAGCGGTGCTCGGTCTCGCCGTAATGGATTTTGCGCGCCTCTTCCGGAAACTTTGGCCCGACATAGTTGGCGTTCTTGGTGACGTGGTCGCGCAACTCCTTGAGCTTTTGCCGCAGCTCGCGCTCCTGCGACGACATGATGGCGACCGGCGTCTTGGCGACCGCCGGTGGAGGTACGGCGGGCGGCGCCGAGATGGGTGGCGGCGGCTCGGGCACATCGGCGCGCGCCAGCCGCGGCGCCATGATCGCCTTTTCGACTTTGCTGGAATTGCACACCGGGCAAGTCACCAGCCCGCGCTTTGCCTGCTTGTCGTAAGTGGTGGAGTTTTGGAACCAGCTCTCGAAAGTGTGCCCGTGCTCGCAAGCGAGGGTGTAACGGATCATAGCGAGCCCCGCACCGCGTGCAGGTAGGTCGGCTCCGCCATCGGCTCGACCAGCTCGAAGCGCCGGCCGTGGCTCAGCGACGGCACGCGGCTACGCGCGGCCGCGACTTCCGCGGGATCGACCTCGGCGAAGATTACGCCCGGCTCGGTGCTGCCCTCGGCGATGATCTTGCCCCACGGATCGACCACCAGCGAGTGGCCGAACGTCTCGCGGCCGTGCTCGTGCTTGCCGCCTTGGGCCGCGGCGAACACGTAGCAGCCGTTCTCGATGGCACGCGCGCGCATCAGCACGTGCCAATGGGCCTCGCCGGTTTGTTTGGTGAAGGCGGACGGGATCGCCAGGAACGAGGCGCCGGCCTCGGCCAGCGCGCGATAGAGCGCCGGGAAGCGCAGATCGTAGCAAACCGTCAGGCCGAGCCTGCCCCATGGCAGATCGGCGACCACGGCGAGCTCGCCGGCACGGTAGGTGTTGGATTCGCGATAGCTCTCGCCGCCGGCGAGATCGACGTCGAACATGTGGATCTTGTCGTAGCGCGCGGCGATGTCGCCCTTGCGGTCGATCAGGAACCCGCGGTTTGCCGCCTTCTCAGGAGAAGCCTTGACGGCAAGCGAGCCGAGATGGATGTAGATCGAAAGCTTGCGCGCGACCTCGCGCAACGTCGCCAAGGTCGGATCCTGCTCCTCATCGAAGATTTTCGTGAACAGGCGCTCGCGCTTGTTCTCGAGCACATTGGTCATTTCCGGCGTCTGCACGTAATCGGCGCCGCCGCGCTTGGCTTCGTCGACGCCGGCCAGCACAGCCGCGAGATTGGCTTCGGGGTCGAGGCCCGAGCGCATCTGGATAAGAGCGATCTTGAAGGTCGAAGCGTTTGGCATCCGCTTGTTCCTTGCGCTTATTCCTTGGCCGCGGCGAGCAGCGGGTCGAGCTTGCCGGCTTCGTCGAGGGCATAAAGATCGTCGCAGCCGCCGACATGGGTGGTTCCGATAAAGATCTGCGGATAGGTGCTCCGCCCGCCCGCGCGCTCGATCATCTGTTTGCGCATGTCCCGGTTTCCACTGACGTCGATCTCGTGGAAGCTTACACCCTTTCGCGAGAGTAGCTTTTTCGCATCCTGGCAATAAGGGCAGTAACGAATGGTATAGATATCGACGGCGGCCATGATGATGCGAAAGGTCTTGTTGATTGGTTATATGGACGTTCGCCCCGGATCGGCAACCCTGGCGAAAATCAGCACGTCGACATTGGCGGCGCCGGCCCGTATGAGCGCCCGGGCGCAGCCGTCGACCGTGGCGCCGGAGGTCAAGACGTCGTCGACGAGGACCAGCCGGCGGCCGGCGACGGCGGCCTTGCCCTCGTCCGGCACGCGAAACGCGCCCTGGACGTTGGCGGCGCGCTCGGGCCGCGACAGCCCGACCTGCTGCGCCGTCGGCTTGACCCGCTTGAGGGCGGCCGCGGCAACCGGGACGCCGCTGTCCGCCGCAATGGCCGCCGCCAGCACGGCCGACTGGTTGAAGCGCCGCGCCCAAAGCCGCCGCCAATGCAGCGGCACCGGCACCAGCGCGTCGGCCTCGGCCAAAAGCTCGCGGCCGGCCTGGCTGATCCAGCGTCCCATCATCGGCGCCAGGTCGAGCCGGTCGCCATATTTGAGCGCATGGACCAACGCCCGGGAAATCTCGTCGAAGCGCACCGCGGCGCGGGCGCGGTTGTAGGCCGGCGGGTCGGCAATGGCTTCCATGGACAGGATGCCCGGACCCGGGTCATAGACGAAGGGAATGCCGAGCCGCTCGCAATAGGGCCGGGTGATGAACGAGAGTTTCGACCAGCACGCCGGACACAAGCCCCTACCGTCGACCGGCTCGCGGCAGGCGGCGCACAGCGGCGGCAGCGCCAGATCGAGTGCCGTGCGCAACACCGCGCGCGCCGCCGCGGCGGCACGGCGTAGCCGCGAGGGCAGTGTGATGGCGCCTAAATCCGACATGCCGCAAGGCTACCGTTCTGCGGTGGCCTTGTCATCGCCGCAGAGGTGAGACGCCAGGATCATGGCCGAGAATCCCATGATTTTCGATCGCGCCCTGCTGCGGCGCCGGCGCCGGCGCGCGGCCGCCTTGGGGCCGGCGACATTCCTGCTCGATCGTGTCGCCGACGATTTGGCGGAGCGACTTACGACCGTGCTGCGCCGCTTCGCGCTCGCGGTCGATCTCGGCACGCCGGGGGAAGCGGTGCACAACGCGCTCATGCGCCTGGAATCGGTCGACAGGATCGTCACGGCCGATGTCATGCCGGATGCGGCGCGCGGCGAAATATTCGTCGCCGCCGATGAGGAGGCGCCGCCGTTCGGCGACGCCACCCTCGATCTCGTGGTGTCGGCGCTGGCGCTGCAATTCGTCAACGACCTGCCGGGTGTGCTGGTGCAAATCCGTCGCGCCTTGAAGCCTGACGGCTTGTTGCTTGCCGCCCTTCTCGGCGGCGAGACGCTGACCGAGCTGCGGCAGAGCTTTGCCGAAGCGGAAAGCGATATTGAAGGCGGCGTCTCGCCGCGCGTGGCGCCGTTCGCCGACCTGCGCGATCTCGGCGCCCTGTTGCAGCGTGCCGGATTTGCGCTGCCGGTCACCGACGTCGACCGTGTCACCGTGCGCTACGATTCCGCGTTCGGCCTGATGCACGATTTGCGGCGCATGGGCGCGACCAATGCGCTGTTGGCCCGCCGCCGCACGCCGCTCAAGCGCGCGACGCTGCAGCGCATGGCCGAAATCTACGCCCAGCGCTTTGCCGACGATGACGGCCGCGTGCGCGCCACGTTCGAGATCGTCTGGCTGTCAGGCTGGGCGCCGCATCCGGATCAGCAGCAGCCGCTCAAGCCCGGCTCGGCGAAAGCGCGGCTCGCCGATGCGCTCGGCACGCGAGAAATTTCGACGGGCGAGAAAACTCGTCGTTAAAGCTGTATCTGTTCCGATGGAACCGGAGTCGTGCCGCAGTCGGCCTCAACACCGCATCCAGCCGCGACACAAGTAATACTACGCATGCGGCGGCGCGGCACCCGTATTTCATTTTATCCTAACTATGTTGACCGAAGGCCAAGTTCGGCAACCGGCCGAGTCGGCGCATTTTGCGTTGTCACATATCGTGCCGACGTCGGCACGCCGGAGCTATGCCGTGGCCGGGCAAAAGGC
Organism: Xanthobacteraceae bacterium; assembly: GCA_050010715.1. Taxonomy (GTDB): domain Bacteria; phylum Pseudomonadota; class Alphaproteobacteria; order Rhizobiales; family Xanthobacteraceae; genus BOG-931. The sequence continues at coordinate 27,723 of JBEKKM010000031.1, forward strand.
CGGCGCCGGCAACTTAGCCAAGGCGTAGCAGCACATCATTGGTTATGCGCGCGGCAACTGTATCCGGTAGACGCGGCCGCGCTGCCGCACCAGTAGGAGAGTGTCGCGAGCAAGACCAACAAGATTCGTCTCGGCGCCATTTTGGGGCTGGCCGCATGGCGCAATCGTCCTATCCGCTATCTCATCCTGTGCGGCGTGACGCTGATTGCAGCGATTGTAATCGGCACCGCGATAATGGCCGGCCATCTTCGCGAGCGGGCCTTGCTTGAAGGTGAGCGCGAACTCAAGAACACCGCGTTGATCCTTGCGGAACAGATCGACCGAACGTTTCAGGGGATCGATCTGGTTCAAAGCAGCGTGCTGGAGAAGATACAATCGCAGGGAATCGCTTCGAGCGAGGACTATACGCGCCGGATGTCGGGTGAAGACGTGCATCAGATGCTCAAGGCGAGCACCAGCGGTCTAGTCCAAATCTATGCCATCTCGCTCATAAACGCCGATGGACGTCTTATCAATTTCTCGCGCTTTTGGCCGGGTCCGGATATCAGCGTCGCCGATCGAGGATTCTTTAACGCGCTTAAGACCAAACCGGGGATGACGTCGCACATAAGTCGACCTTGGCACAACCGCACCAACGGCGCGTGGACGCTGTTTCTCGTCCGCAAGGTCACGGCTGCGAATGGCGAGTTTTTAGGTCTTGTTTTGGGAGCCATCGAACTGTCCTACTTCGACAAGCTCTTCGGTTCCGTCTCACTTGGCGAAGGCAGCTCGATCACCTTGTTTCGCAGTGACGGTATTCTGCTGACGCGATATCCGCAAGTCGAGTCCGCAATCGGCAAATATTTCAAATCCACCGTCGGCGCTATAGGCGCCGGCGATAGTGGTACAGTTCGCTTCGTCGGCCAAATTGGCGGCAAGGATCGTCTGCTGGCCGCTCACCGTCTCGCCCATTTCCCGGTTGTAATATCGGTCGCTATCGATACCGCCGCCGCTCTCGCCATTTGGCAAAAGCAAACGGACGTTCTTCTCAGTGCGGGAGGTCTTGCGGCTTTGACAGTCGCGATCATGATCTTCCTGATCGTGCGACAGCAGGCACAGGCGAATAATTCATCAATGCAAATGCTAGCGTTGGAAAAGTATCGGCTCGATTCGGCCCTGAACAATATGTCTCAAGGCCTGATTATGTTCGATGCGGCGGAGCGGATGGTCGTTTGCAATGACCTCTATATCGAGATGTATGGATTGTCGCGCGAGAACGTGAAGCCGGGCTGCTCATTCCTTGAAGTGCTTCAGTGCCGCGCCGAGGCGGGCAGCTTTTTGTATGATGACCCTGAGACGTATCGCGCGCAGGTCGTGGCGGAATTGGTTGTGGGCAAGGTCTCGAGCAGAATTTTTAAAACGGTGGATGGGCGTGAGATTTTGATGACCAACTCGCCCTTGGCTGGCGGTGGTTGGGTTGCAACCCATAAGGACATCACCGAACGGCGAAGAGCGGAAGCGAAGATAGAATATATGGCGCACCACGATGCGCTGACGGATTTGCCCAACCGGCTGCAGCTTTACGAGCAGTTGCGGCAATTGCTGGTTAGGACCAGGCAAGGACAGCACGTAGCCGTATTCTGTCTCGATCTTGATCGCTTCAAGGACGTGAACGATGCGCACGGCCATTCGGTCGGCGATCTTCTCCTCAAGGCGGTGGCGGACCGGCTGCGTCAATGCATTCGAGATACCGACTTGGTGGCGCGCTTTGGCGGAGACGAGTTCGCCATCATGCAAGCCGGCGCCTCTCAACCGACGGACGCAACCTCGCTGGCGTCACGTCTCATCGAGGTGATCGGCGCCCCCTATGAGCTTGACGGCAAACAGGTCACGGTCGACTTGAGCATTGGCATTGCGCTCGCGCCGGGCGACGGGCTGGATCCGGGACAGCTTCTGAAAAATGCCGACATGGCGCTGTATCGGGCCAAGTCGGACGGTCACGGCCTGTATCGCTTTTTCGAGCCGGAAATGGATGCGCGGATGCAGGCTCGCCGGAAACTTGAGATCGATCTGCGCAAGGCGATCGCGAATGGCGAATTCGAGCTGTTCTACCAGCCCTTGGTCGATATGAAGACGGAATACGTCACGGGCTTTGAGGCGCTCATTCGCTGGCACCATCCCGAGCGCGGCATGATTCCACCTCTCGATTTTATCAGTGTTGCGGAAGAAACCGGGCTCATCGTACCCCTGGGAGACTGGGTGTTGCGTCAAGCCTGCGCGGAAGCCGCGACTTGGCCGAGCAATTTGAAGATCGCCGTAAATCTGTCGCCGGTTCAATTCAAGAATAAAATTCTCTTGCCGTCCGTCATATCGGCGCTGGCGGCATCCGGGTTATCGCCGAACCGTCTGGAATTGGAAATTACCGAATCCGTTCTGTTGCAGGACAGCGGCGCGACTCTCGCCATCCTGCATGAATTACGAGGGCTCGGAGTGCGAATATCGATGGACGATTTCGGAACCGGGTATTCATCGCTCAGCTACCTGCGCAAGTTTCCCTTCGACAAGATCAAGATCGATCAATCCTTCATTTTCGACATGTCAGACCATGACGACAGCCTCGCGATCGTGCGGGCCGTGATTGCCATGGGCAGCGGGCTGGGTATCGCAACGACCGCCGAGGGAGTAGAGACGGCCGAGCAATTCAAGCGATTGAAATTGGAAGGATGCACCGAGGTCCAGGGCTATTTATTCAGCCCGCCGAGGCCCGCGGCGGAAGTTAAAGGGCTTCTGGCTTCGATCAATCCCAAACTCAAGGCGATAGCCTGACACAAGCGTCGGTGTCGTTCTTTCATTTATTCAATTTATTTCAGCGCCGTGGCGACGTTACCGTAGAGATTGTTCTTGACCGCCGAACCCAGCGTCACGACCGTGGAGGCGATCGCTACCGCGATGCCCGATGCCACCAACGCGTATTCGATTGCGGTCGCGCCGCGCTCGTCACGCATGAAGCGCCCAACGGACGCGACGATCGGGAAGCTCAGGTTCTGCAACATTGTCTTCGGGCCTTCTGCCGTTCGGATCATATGAGCGTCGTCAGATGGGAGATCAGCGGTTCGTCGGCGGGCGGCATCGGATAGTCGCGGAGCTCTGTCGGCCGCACCCATTTGAGCCTCTGTCCCTCCTGCGCCGTAGCAAAGCCTTCCCAGCGCCGGCAGACATAGAGCGGCATGAGAAGATGGAAGTCGGGATAGAGGTGACTCGCAAAGGTCAGCGGCGCGAGGCAATCCTCCTTGACGACGATACCCAGTTCCTCTTTCAACTCTCGGATCAAGCTCTGTTCCGGCCGTTCGCCGGTTTCGACCTTGCCGCCGGGAAACTCCCACAGACCCGCCATCGACTTTCCCGCCGGCCGTTGTGCGATCAGCACGCGGCCATCGGCGTCAATGAGGGCGCAGGCGGCAACCAGGACAAGTTTGACGCTCACGGCCCGGCCCCAATCTAAGCGACGTAAGGTAAAGGCACTTTCAATGCGTTTGCGCAGAGTGCAGCAATCGCCGCAACGGTTAAAGCAGGTTTAACGCGCGAAATCCCCGTGCGGCGTGTGTTAATTGGCGCCAGCCAGTTCCAGGACTGCATCCGCCACCACGCTCGGCGCCTCTTGCGGCAGATTGTGCCCGATCTTCGGCAGCACGCGCCGCTGGTAAGGTCCGGTAAATAGCCGCGCATGGGCCTCCGAGCCCGCCGGTGGCTGGATGCCGCTCGACGCGCCGTGCAGCACGATGGTCGGCACCATGATCGCGGGTTGGATGGCGAGACGCCGCTCGATCGCCTCCAGCGCCGGGTCGCCGGCCGCATAGCCGAAGCGGTGGCGATAGGACTGGATCGTCACCGCGACGAAATCCGGATTGTCGAACGAGGCGGCGCTCTTCGCGTAGGCGGCGTCGTCGAACGTCCAGTCCGGCGACCAGATTTGCCAGATATAGCGGCACAGCGCGCGGCGGTTCTGCTCGAGCCCGGCACGGCCACGCTCGGTATGGAAATAATACTGGTACCAGAAGCGATGCTCCTGCGCCGGCGCCACCGGATTCACCGAGGCCGCGATGTTCTGAATGTTGTAGCCGTTGCCGGTAACGAGGCCGTGTACCCGTTCCGGCCACAGCGCCGCCACGATGCAGGCGGCACGGCCGCCCCAGTCGTAGCCAGCAAGCGTGGCGCGCGCGATGCCGAGCGCATCGAGCAATTCGCGCAAATCGTTGCCGAGGGCGGCCTGCTGGCCCGAGCGCACCGTGTCTGCGGAAAGAAAGCGCGTCGCGCCAAAACCGCGCAGATAAGGCACGATGACGCGGCAGCCGGCGGCGACGAGCGGCGGCACCACCTCGTCATAGCAGCGCGGGTCGTACGGCCAGCCGTGCAGCAGCACGATGGGCGCGCCGCCCGGATCGCCGCTCTCTTCATAAGCGACGTCGAGCGTGGCGGTACGAATATGCTTGTGTGCAGCAGTCGCGCTTGCAGCGGTGTTCGAAGTCATTCGCGTAACCGGGGCCAGAGCATGATTCCGAAAAGTGGACTTCGGTGTTGGGATAAGATCATGCTCAAACAAACTATGATCCGGTTCAATTGAATTGGATCATAGTCCAGGGAATGTCAGCGCAGCAGACGACCGGCCTCAATCCGGCTTGATGCCCGCGAACTTGATCACTTTAGCCCACTTCTCGGTTTCGGCGGTGATGAACTTTTGGCATTCGGCCGGCGTCATGGGCATTGGTATGATGCCGAGGTCGGCGAACCGTGCCTTGAGCCTCGGATCGGCAAGAACGGCATTGACCTCGCTGTTGAGCATCGCAGTGATCTCGGCGGGCGTGCCTTTCGGAGCACCGAGCCCTTGCCAGGTGCGTGCCTCGAACCCCGGTACGAATTCGCCCACCGTCGGCAAATTCGGCAGCGCATCCGCACGCGATGCCATCGTTACCGCTAAGGGCCGCAGCATTCCGGCCTTGATATATCCGAGCGTGGACTGGATCGGTTCAAACACGACCTGAACCTGGCCGGCGATCAGATCGGTCAACTCCGGGGCCGAGCCATGATAGGGGACGTGCACCATGTCGGTGCCGGTCAACATCTTGAACAGTTCTCCGATGACGTGTTGCGGCGTTCCAATGCCGGCTGACCCCAAATTGATCTTGCCCGGATTGGCCTTTGCATAGGCGATGAATTCGGGAACCGTGGCGGCCGGTACTTTTGGATTCACCTCCATGACCGCCGGGCCCTGGCTGATGCCGGCAACCAGCGTAATGTCGCGGACGAAATCATAATTGAGATTTTGGTAGAGCGACGCATTGATGGCGTTGACCGTGGCGAGCTCCATCACCGTATAGCCGTCGGGCTGGGCCCTCGCGACCGACTCGGTCGCGACATTGCCCGCTGCTCCGGGCCGGTTCTCGACGGCGAATTGCTGGTGCAATCGCTCCGACAGAAACTCGGCCATAATCCGTGCGGTTATGTCGTTTGGACCTCCGGGCGGGAAGCCGACGATCCAGCGCACCGGCCGCGCCGGATAATCCATGGCCGATGCAATACGCGATATCGCCGGCAGCGCGACGGCACCCGCTGCCAGATGCAAGAGCTTGCGGCGGGGAAGTTTCATAGCGGTCCCTCCGATCTAATCGCAAAGCCGCAGCATAAAGGTTGCGGGCACGCCGCGCGACAATTTAACTCGTTCGCCCGTCGGCTAGGACCTGTAATCGCCGTTGATCGCCACGTATTCCTTGGTGAGGTCGCAGGTCAGCACGCGGTCGCGGCCTTTGCCGAGACCGAGCGCGACTTTCAGCGTGATCTCCGGCTTCTTCATTGCCGCGGAGACCGCGGCCTCGTCGTAATCAGGATCGCGCGCGCCCTTGTGGGCGACGCGGATGCCGCCGAACCAGATCGACAACCGGTCGCGGTCGGCCGGCTCGCCGGCCTTGCCGACCGCCATGACCACGCGGCCCCAATTGGCGTCTTCGCCGGCGATCGCGGTCTTGACCAGCGGCGAATTGGCGATCGACAGCGCGACGCGGCGCGCGGAATGTTTCGACACCGCGCCTTCGACCACGATCTCGACCAGCTTTCGGGCGCCTTCGCCGTCGCGTGCCACTTGCTCGGCAAGGTTGGCGAGCACGGCGTTGAACGCCTTGCGGAACGGCACGAGGCGCGGATCGTTGGCGCGGGCGATGCGCGGCGCGCCGCGCGCCGCACCGGTGGCGAAGGCCAGCAAGGTATCCGAGGTCGAGGTATCGCCGTCGATGGTGACGGCATTGAACGTGTCGACGACGCCCTCGCGCAGCAGCGCCTGCAAGGCCGGCGCCGCGATCGGCGCGTCGGTGAACACGAAGGCCAGCATGGTCGCCATGTCGGGCGCGATCATGCCGGCGCCCTTGGCGAAGCCATTGATGGTCACCGTGGCGCCGCCAAGCCGCGCGCTCGCGGTGGCGAGTTTTGGGAACGTGTCGGTGGTCATGATGGCACCGGCGGCGTCGACGTAGCCTTCGTCGGTGGCGTCTGCGACCAGACGCGCCATGACGCCGTCAAAAGCTTGCGCCGGCAGCGGCTCGCCGATGACGCCGGTCGAAGCGAGAAACACCTCAGTCATCTTGCAGCCGACGGTGCCGGCCGCGAGCTTGGCGGTGAAGGCACAAGCCTCGCGACCGTTCTTGCCGGTGAACGCATTGGCATTGCCGGAATTGACCACGAGCGCGCGTGCGCGCCCGCCCTTGATCCGGGCGCGGCACCACTCGACCGGTGCCGAAGGACATTTGGAGCGAGTGAACACGCCGGCAACGCTGGCGCCTTCATCGAACACCGCGAGCATTACGTCGGTGCGATTTTGATAGCGGATGCCGGCCGCGGCCGTCGCCAACCGCACGCCGGCGATCGGCGGCATGGCGGGGGCGGCTTTCGGAGCGAGGGGGGAGATGGCAGTAGACATGGCTTTTGCAATGTTTCCCGGGCGCAGTGCAGCACCATAAGCGCGTTTACGCGCGCCTTGACGCGCTATGGCGAAGCGTAGTGATGCACTGCAGAACCGGGATCGTCAAAAGCTCCGAGCCCGCGAAACTCAGCCCATTATTTCTTCGCCGGCGCCGCCGGGTTGAGCGCCGAAGGATCCGGCGCGGGGGCCGGCTTGTCGAGGCGCTCGATCTGGGCGGATTTGCGCAGGCTGTCGACCAGCTCGGCCTGGGCGCGGTGCGCGACGTAATTCTCGAGCTGGACTTTGACCTGATCGAAAGTCGGCGTCGGCTTGGTGCGCTTGTCCTCGACCTTGATGATGTGCCAGCCGAACTGGGTGTGAATGGGATCGGAAATCTGGCCCTTGTCGAGCTTGAACGCGGCCTCGGCGAATTCCGGCACCATCTGGTCCTTGGTGAAATAGCCGAGATCGCCGCCGTCGGCCGCGCCGGGATCTTTCGATTTCTCCTTGGCGAGCGCGGCAAAATCGGCGCCCTTCTTGAGCTCGACTTCGATCGCCTTGGCTTCGTCCTCGGTCGGCACCAGGATGTGGCGGGCGTGCACTTCCTCCTCGCTCGGCATCTGCTTGACGGCGTCGTCGTAGACCTGGTGCATCGCCGCGTCGGTGATGGCGGCTTTGCCGGCCTGCTGCAGCAGCGCTTCCATCAGCACCCGGTTGCGGTCAAAGGAGAGCCGGCGCTGGACGTCGGGATTATCGCCGACCTTCTTCTGGTCGGCCGCCTGCGACATCACGATGACGTCGGCGAGATAGGTGATCAGGTAGTCGCGCTTCTGGTCCGGCCCCATTTGCGGCATGTTGCCGCCGATCTCCTCCTCGGCGAAGGCGAGATCGCTCTCGTGAATATCGACGCCGTTGGCGCGGGCCACCACCGGACTGGAATCCTCCGCCCGCAGCGGCGCTGCGGCTGCGCATAACAGCGCCGTTATGGTGAGCGCACAGGAGACGGTGAGGCGAGTGGAGGCCATGAAACGCAATCCTTTGGCAAAGGTGGCAAATCGCCGATTATCTTAAGCGCTCGGACTTAGGCGCAAATCGGTCCGGGCTTGGCATTTTATGTCGGTCGGGCCTCGTCTTAAGGCTCCGAATTTCGGCGCGGACACTCGCCGAATCGCCTGTCCTTGGCAATGGCAGAATCGCAGCCTCGCCTAACGAGCGCGTGAAGATGGCCTTTGCATTGACAACAAAACCACCCCCTCCTATCTCTCGACAGAATCTGGGCCTCCATGCCGCCTTGCATAAGCCAAAATAACGCAGCATTTTCCGCTGCTTGGATGCGTTTACGGGGTGCTGCCGGGTGGCGAACCGGCGCGCCTGGATCCGGTCATGCTCGATCAAACGAGGTTATGGCGCGGCGGAACCGTGGAAGGATGATGCGATGATCGGCGCGGTCGCCCGCAAGCTGTTCGGTTCCTCCAACGACCGGCGTATCCGCGCCTTCCGGCCGCGCGTCGACGAGATCAACGCACTGGAAAAGGAGCTGGCAGAGCTCTCCGACGAGGCGTTGCGCACCCGCACCGACGAATTCAAGAAGCAGCTCGCCGAAGGCTCAACCCTCGATGACATTCTGGTTCCGGCCTTCGCCACCGTGCGCGAGGCCGGCAAGCGCACGCTTGGCCAGCGCCATTTCGACGTCCAGATGATCGGCGGCATGGTGCTGCACGAAGGCCGCATCTCGGAAATGAAGACCGGCGAAGGCAAGACGCTGGTGGCGACGCTGCCGGTCTATCTCAACGCGCTCGCCGGCCGCGGCGTCCATGTCGTCACCGTCAACGATTACCTCGCCAAGCGCGACGCCGAATGGATGGGACAAATCTACAAGTTTCTCGGGCTTTCCGTCGGCGTCATCGTCCACGGTATCGACGATGAGGAGCGCAAGAAGGCCTACGACTGCGACGTTACCTACGGCACCAACAACGAGCTCGGCTTCGACTATCTGCGCGACAATATGAAGTACCGACTCGAGGACATGGTGCAGCGCGGGCACATCTACGCCATCGTCGACGAGGTCGACTCGATCCTGATCGACGAGGCGCGCACGCCGCTCATCATCTCCGGTCCGCTCGACGACCGCTCGGATTTCTACAACACGATCGACGCCTATGTCCCAAAGCTCGACCAGGCCGATTTCGAGCTCGACGAAAAGCAGCGCACCGTCACGCTGACCGAAGTCGGAATGGAGAAGATGGAGCAGGGGCTGCGGCAGGCCGGCCTGCTCAAAACCGATTCACTCTACGACGTCGAGAACGTTTCCGTCGTGCATCACGTTAAACAGGCGCTTCGTGCGCATAAACTATTTCAGCGCGACAAGGACTACATCGTGCGCAATGGTGAGGTCGTCATCATTGACGAGTTCACCGGCCGCATGATGCCGGGCCGGCGCTACTCGGAGGGCCTGCACCAGGCGCTCGAGGCCAAGGAGCGGCAGCCGATCCAGCCGGAGAACCAGACG
>JBEKKM010000032.1:0-35920 GCA_050010715.1 Xanthobacteraceae bacterium
GGTGCGGTGATCACCGCGTTGCTTTTTGTTTTCATGTTCGGGCCGACCATTATCGACCGGCTGCGGCTGTTCCAGGGCAAGGGCCAGCCGATCCGCAGCGACGGGCCGCAATCGCACATCGTCGCCAAGGCCGGCACGCCGACCATGGGCGGCTTGATGATTCTCTCCGGCATGCTGGTCTCGACCCTGCTGTGGGCCAATCCCGCCAACCCCTATGTCTGGGTGGTGCTCGGCGTCACGCTCTGTTTTGGCTTTGTCGGCTTCTATGACGATTATCTGAAGGTCAAAAAGCAGCGGTCCGACGGCTTTTCGGCGCGCACGCGGCTCGGCATCGAAGCCTTGATTGCGGCGCTCGCCAGCATCACCTTGGTCCATCTTGGCCAGACCCAGATCGCGATGACGCTGGTGTTTCCGTTTTTCAAGGAAGTGGTGCTCAACCTCGGTTGGTTCTTCGTGTTCTTTGCTTCCTTCATTATCGTCGGCGCCGGCAATGCGGTGAACCTCACCGACGGTCTCGACGGCCTTGCCATCGTTCCGGTGATGATCGCGTCGGCAAGCTTCGGCATGATCGCGTATCTCTCAGGCAACGCCGTATTCGCCGACTATCTGCAAATCCACTACGTCGCCGGCACCGGCGAGCTTGCGGTGCTGTGCGGTGCCGTGCTCGGCGCCGGCTTGGGCTTTCTCTGGTTCAACGCGCCGCCGGCCTCGATCTTCATGGGCGACACCGGCTCGCTGGCGCTCGGCGGCATGATCGGCGCCGTTGCGGTCGCCACCAAGCACGAAATCGTTCTCGCCGTGATCGGCGGCCTGTTCGTGCTCGAGGCGGTGTCGGTGATCGTCCAGGTGGTGTCGTTCAAGCTCACCGGCAAGCGCATCTTCAAGATGGCGCCGATCCACCATCATTTTGAACAGCTCGGCTGGACCGAGCCGCAGATTGTCATTCGCTTCTGGATCGTCTCGGTCGTTCTTGCGCTGGCGGGGCTGTCGACCCTGAAGCTGAGGTAGACGTGATCCCGGGTACGGCCTTCGCGGGGAAAAAGGTCGCGGTGTTCGGTCTGGGCGGCTCGGGGCTGGTGAGCGCCAGCGCGCTGCTTGCCGGCGGCGCCGACGTCGTCGCCTACGACGACAATGCGCAGAGCGTCGCCAAGGCTAATGCCGCCGGAATTCCAACCGCCGATCTGCGCGACATCGACTGGTCCAAGATCGCGGCGCTGGTGCTGGCGCCCGGCGTGCCGCTCACTCATCCCGAGCCACATTGGATCGTCGCGCTTGCCGGCAAGGCCGGCGTCCCGGTGATCGGCGATATCGAATTATTCTGCCGCGAGCGGGCGAAGCTTGCGCCCGACACGCCTTTCGTCGCCATCACCGGCACCAACGGCAAATCGACCACCACGGCGCTGATCGCGCACCTTGCCGCGTCGGCCGGCCTGGATGCGCAACTCGGGGGCAATATCGGCACCGCGATCCTGTCGCTGCAGCCGCCTCAAGCGGGCCGCGTCCACGTCATCGAATGCTCGTCCTATCAGATCGATCTCGCGCCCTCGCTCGATCCTTCGGTCGGCATTTTGATCAATCTCAGCGAAGACCATCTCGACCGTCACGGCACCATGGAACATTACGCCGAGGTGAAGGAACGCCTCGTCGCCGGCGTGCCAAGCAACGGCACGGCCATCGTCGGCGTCGATGACGACTGGTGTCGTGCGATTGCCGACCGGCTCGCGCAAGTCGGCAAACGCACGGTCAGGATTTCGGTGTGGCAGGAATTGTCCGACGGCATCTATGTCGCGAACGGGCGCATCATGCGTGGCACGTCCGCTGGCGCTACACCGATCGCCGAGCTTGGCGGCATCGGCTCGCTGCGCGGCCAGCACAATGCGCAGAACGCCGCCTGCGCCGCCGCCGCGGCACTGGCGCTCGGCCTCGAGCCGCCGGCGATCCAGGCCGGGCTACGCTCGTTCCCGGGCCTCGCCCATCGCATGGAAGAGCTCGGCCGCCGCGGGGCGGTTCTCTACGTCAATGATTCCAAAGCCACCAATGCCGACTCGGCGGCCCAGGCGCTGGCCTGCTTCAGCGACATCTATTGGATCGCCGGCGGCAAGCCGAAGACCGGCGGCATCGAATCGCTGCGCGGGTTCTTTCCCCGCATCCGCAAGTCCTACCTGATCGGCGAAGCCGCCGAGGAATTCGCCGCGACATTGACGAACGGTGGCGTGCCCCACGAGATCGACGGCACCCTCGATAAGGCCCTGGCCGCCGCCAGCCGCGATGCCGACGCATCCGCGGTGGCCGAGCCGGTGGTGCTGCTGTCGCCGGCCTGCGCCTCGTTCGACCAGTACCGCAATTTCGAGGTCCGCGGCGACGCGTTCCGAGAGTTGGTCCAGGCGCTGCCGGGGCTTGTGCCCATCAAGAGGTAGCTACGGCCGTCATTCCGGATCGCCGCGAAGCGGCGAGTCCGGAATCCATAACCACATTCTTTCAGCACGGCACTCGGCGCCCGTCCTGATCGCCTTGTGATTATGGATTCCGGGCTCCTCGCGGAGCCTGTCATCGGGACGGCCACTTCGGGCCGGACCCGTTGGCTCGGCCCCGGAATGACGGGAATCTTAATCCCCTTTAAACCAAGGCGGTGTCACCACTAGGCGGGGACTTCTCTTCGGGAGGGGCCACCCTTGGGGACAACCATGGCCTCGCGGGCGCAACCGACGCCGTTTTCCGAATGGTGGTGGACGGTCGACCGGCTGACCTTGGCGGCGCTCGGCGCGCTGATGCTGGGCGGCATCGTGCTGTGCCTGGCGGCGAGCCCGCCGGTTGCTACCCGCATTGGGCTCGACCCATTTCACTTCGTCAATCGCCAGGTGCTGTTTCTCATCCCCGCCGCCGGCGTGTTGATCGCGACCTCGTTTCTGTCGCCGCGCGAAATTCGCCAGGTCTCGATCATCGTTTTTGCCGTCAGTCTCGTGCTGGTCGCGGTCACGCCCTATTTCGGCGCCGAGATCAAAGGCGCGCGGCGCTGGCTGGTGATCTTAGGCATGAACATCCAGCCATCGGAGTTTTTGAAGCCCGCTTTCGTGGTCCTGATCGCATGGCTGTTCGGTGAATCGGCCAAGCGGCCGGAAATGCCGGCCAACACATTTGCGTTGATGCTGCTCATCACCGTGGTGGCGCTGCTGGTGATGCAGCCCGATTTCGGCCAGACCATGCTGATCGCGCTGGTGTGGGGCGCGTTGTTCTACATGGCCGGCATGCGCTTCATCTGGGTGATCGGGCTCGCCGCCACCGCGGGCCTCGGCCTGACGGCGGCGTTCTTCACCGTGCCGCACGTCGCCCAACGCATCAATCGCTTCATCGATCCGGCGTCCGGCGACACTTTCAATATCGATATCGCCACCGAATCCTTCATCCGTGGCGGCTGGTTCGGCCGTGGCCCGGGCGAAGGCACGATCAAGCGCATCCTGCCCGAGGGCCACACCGATTTCGTCTTCGCGGTCGCGGCGGAAGAATTCGGCGTCGTGCTCTGCCTCATTCTCGTCGCGCTGTTTGCGTTCATTGTCATCCGCGCGCTGACCAAGGCGATGCGCACGGAAGATCCGTTCATCCGTTTCGCCGCGGCGGGGCTGGCGATCCTGTTCGGCTTGCAATCGACCATCAACATGGCGGTCAATCTGCATCTCATTCCGGCCAAGGGCATGACGTTGCCGTTCATCTCCTATGGCGGCTCGTCGTTGATCTCGCTGGCCTATGGCATGGGCATGCTGGTGGCGTTGACGCGGGAGCGGCCGCGCGCACAGTTGCCCGGCGAAATCGTGCTTCGCGGGAGTCCGGCCTGATGCTGGCGCCGGGCCGCGCGCCGGTGCTGGTGGCGGCCGGTGGTACGGGCGGACATTTGTTTCCGGCCGAGGCGCTCGCGGCGGCACTGGCACAACGCGGCATTCCGGTTCACCTCGTCACCGACCGGCGCGCCGAGCGCTATGGCGGGGCCTTTTCCGAACAAGCCATCCATGTAGTTTCAAGCGCCACAGTCGCGTCGCGCAATCCGGTCGCGCTCGGCCGGACTGCCGCCATGCTGGGCCTCGGATACTTTCAGGCCCGTGCGCTGCTGGCGCGGCTGAAACCGGCCGCCGTGGTCGGCTTCGGCGGCTATCCGACTGTGCCTCCCGTGCTGGCGGCGGCCTGGGCCGGCGTGCCGAGCCTGATCCACGACGCCAATGCGGTGATCGGGCGCGCCAACCGGTTCCTGGCGCCGCGGGTCGCTGCGATCGCCACCTCGTTCCCCGACGTGTTCGCGCAGAGGCCGGATCTCGCCGCCAAGGCGACGCTGACCGGCAACCCGGTGCGGCCGGCGGTCGTCGCGGCTGCGGCGACGCCCTATCCGGGACCGGGCGATCCGTTGCGACTCCTGGTTTTCGGCGGCAGCCAGGGCGCCCGCGTCATGGCCGATATCGTCCCCGCCGCGATCGGGCTGCTCGAACCGGCCCTGCGGGCGCGGCTGGCGATCGTGCAGCAGGCCCGCGACGAAGATTTGGCCCGGGTGCGCGGCGCCTACGCCAAGCTCGCGGTTGCCGCGGAAATAGCGCCGTTTTTCACTGATTTGCCGGCGCGCCTGGCGGCGAGTCACCTAATCGTGTCGCGGTCGGGGGCATCGACCGTGGCCGAGCTGGCCGCCATCGGGCGGCCGTCGATCCTGGTCCCCTTGCCGCACGCGCTCGATCAGGACCAGTTCGCCAATGCTGGCGTGCTCGAAGCGGCCGGCGGCGCCATCCGGCTCACCCAGGACGTTTTCACCCCGCGGCGGCTGGCCGCCGAGCTCGCGGGCCTGGCTGCGGCGCCGCAGCGGCTCACCGCCATGGCAGCAGCAGCCCGCTCCGTAGGCCGGCTCGACGCCGCCGACCGGCTCGCTGAGCTGGTGCTGAAGGTGGCGGCGGCGGGCGCAAACCAGTAGGTTTAGCGGCGGCATCTGCGAGCCTGGGACACTACATGAAACTACCGCGCGACATTGGGCCGGTGCATTTCGTCGGCATCGGCGGCATCGGCATGAGCGGCATCGCCGAGGTGATGGTGAACCTCGGCTATATGGTGCAGGGCTCCGACCAGTCCGAGAGCGCCAACGTCAAGCGGCTGCGCGACAAGGGCGTGAAAATCTCGATCGGGCACTCGGCCGAGAATTTGACCGGCGTGCGCGTCGTCGTCGTGTCGTCGGCGATCAAGCCCGACAATCCGGAACTGGTCGCGGCGCGCGCCGAGCGGCTGCCGGTGGTGCGTCGCGCCGAAATGCTGGCCGAACTGATGCGGCTGAAAAGCTGCGTCGCCATTGCCGGCACCCATGGCAAGACCACCACAACATCGATGGTGGCGGCGCTGCTCGACGCCGACGGTTTCGATCCAACCGTGATCAACGGCGGCATCATCAACGCCTACGGCACCAATGCCCGGCTCGGCACCGGCGAGTGGATGGTGGTCGAGGCCGACGAGTCCGACGGCACCTTCCTCAAACTGCCGGCCGATGTCGCCATCGTCACCAATATCGATCCCGAGCATCTCGATTACTTCAAGACCTTCGAGGCGGTGCAGGACGCGTTCCGCGCCTTCGTCGAGAATGTGCCGTTCTATGGCTTCTCGGTGATGTGCACCGATCATCCGGTGGTGCAGAGCCTGGTCGGCCGCATCGAGGATCACCGCATGGTCACCTACGGCGAGAACCCGCAGGCCGACGTGCGCCTCGTCGATGTCTCCCATGCCGGCGGCACCTCGCTGTTCACAATCGTGTTTCGCGACCGCACCGGAAGCTTCTTGCACGAGATCAAGAACCTCGCGCTGCCGATGCCGGGGCGGCACAATGCGCTCAATGCCACGGCGGCGATCGCGGTGGCCCACGAGCTCGGCGTCGGCGACGACGTGATCCGCAACGCGCTGGCCAATTTCGGCGGCGTGCGCCGGCGCTTCACCCGCACCGGCATGTGGAACGGCGTCACCATCGTCGACGATTACGGCCACCATCCGGTCGAGATCGCGTCGGTGCTGCGGGCGGCGCGCGAATCCACCAAGGGCCATGTCATCGCCGTGGTGCAGCCACATCGCTATACGCGGCTACAGGCCTTGTTCGAGCAGTTCTGCACCTGCTTCAACGATGCCGACACGGTGATCGTCGCGCCGGTCTATTCGGCCGGCGAAGCACCGATCGAGGGCGTGGATCGCGACTCCTTGGTGCAAGGCGTGCGCAACCACGGCCATCGCCAGGTTTTTGCGCTGGACAGCCCCGACAAGCTGCATCTGCTGGTCTCCAGCATGGCGAAGCCGGGCGACTATGTGGTCTGCCTCGGCGCCGGCTCGATCACCCAATGGGCTTATGCCTTGCCCGGCGAGTTGGCGGCGGCAACTTGATAATGCCATGGCCAAAGCCTGCGTTGCGGTTCGTCATGTCGCTTTCGAGGATCTCGGACTTTTAGGTCCACTGGTCGCCGCTCGCGGCTATGAGGTCCGCTATCGTGACGCCGGCATCGATCGCTTCGACAGCGAAGCGCTGATCGCGCCCGATCTGGTGGTCGTGCTCGGCGGGCCGATCGGCGTCTATGAGGCCGACGCCTATCCATTCATCGCCGGCGAAATCGCCGCCATCGCCGCGCGCCTGACCGCGAACAAGCCGATGCTGGGCATCTGCCTCGGCGCGCAGATGATGGCGGCAGCGCTCGGCGCGCGCGTGGCGCCCGGGCCGGTGAAAGAGATCGGCTGGGCGCCGTTGACGCTGACGGCGGCCGGCAAAACCTCGGTGCTGGCGCCGCTCGGGACGAGCCCGGTACTGCATTGGCACGGCGATAATTGTGAGCTGCCTGCCGGCTGTGAGCGGCTCGCGTCGACGCCGCATTGCCCGGTCCAGGCATTCGCGCGCACGCCGTCGCAGCTCGCGCTGCAATTTCATCTGGAGACCGAGCCGGCGCGGTTCGAATCCTGGCTGGTCGGCCATACCGTCGAGCTAGGCAAGGCCGGCATCGATCCGCGCGAGATACGCCGGCAGGCGCAAACGCTCGGGCCGGCGACGCGCGAATTCGGCGGCAAGGTGCTGGCATCGTGGCTCGATACGCTGACAGGCGCAGCCGCATGAGCTTTCCCGACATCGTCGCCGATCTGAAAGCCAGAATGCCGGCGCTGCGCGGCCGGTTGTTGGCGAACCAGATGCTTGCGGAGCTGACCTGGTTTCGTGTCGGCGGTCCGGCGCAAGTCTTGTTCATGCCGGAGGATGAGCAGGACCTAGCTTATGTGTTGGCCAATCTGCCGGCGGACATTCCGGTGACCGTCGTCGGGCTCGGCTCCAATCTCATTGTCCGCGACGGCGGCGTGCCGGGCGTGGTGATCAGGCTCGGCCGCGGCTTTGGCAATGTCACCGTCGAGGCCACGCGCATCCGCGCCGGCGCGGCCGTGCCTGACGTCAAAGTCGCGCGCGCGGCGCAAGAGGCCGGCATCGCCGGCCTATCGTTCATGCGCGGCATTCCCGGCGGCGTCGGCGGCGCACTGCGCATGAACGGCGGCGCCTATGGCCGCGAGACCAAAGACGCGCTGATCGAAGCGCGCGCGGTTGACCGGGCGGGCCGCGTCCACGTGCTGCGCAACGCCGACATGGGCTACAGCTATCGGCACTGCGGCGTGCCCGCCGACTACATCTTTACGGAAGCTTTGTACCAGGGCGAGCGCGGCGATCCGGCGGTCATCGCAGCCGAAATGGACAAGATCACCGAGTCGCGCGAGGCGACGCAGCCAATCAAGAGCCGCACCGGCGGCTCGACGTTCAAGAACCCGCCCGGCCGCAAAGCCTGGCAACTGATCGACGCAGCCGGCTGCCGCGGACTGGAAGTCGGCGGCGCGCAGGTTTCGGAAATGCATTGCAATTTTCTGATCAATCGCGGCGGCGCGACCGCTGCCGACATCGAAGCGCTCGGCGAAAACGTGCGCCGCCGGGTCAGGAAAAATTCCGGCGTAGAGCTGGAATGGGAGATCGAGCGCATCGGCGTGCCCGCGCCTCGGGACTGATCGCGCTCAGGGCGTCGGCAGGGAGTCTTTGCCGATCAGATTGCGTTCCTTCAGCCACGGATTGATCGCCAGCGCGCGCTTCAATGGCGCCTGCGCTTCTTCGACCTTTCCCGCGTAGTACAAAATAATGCCCTTGCCGGCGAGTGCCGCGTAATGCATCGGCTCGAGTTCGAGCACGTGTTCAATCGCTTCCAGCGAAGCGTCGTATTGTCCGGCGAGAAAATAAACGTAGCCGAGCTGGTTCCAGCCTTCGGCGAATTGCGGCGCGTGCTCGACCACTGCTTTGTTGTAAATGAGCGCTTCGGTGTAATCGAAACGCAGCTGCGCCTCGCGCGATTGCTCCAGCAATCGCCGCGATTCGTCGTCGGCAAAGCTGCGCCAGAAGGTCCAGAGTTTCTCTTCGATCTCGCGCGCCTCGGCGTCGCTTTTCGCCGCCGCGAGTTCGGCAAAGAGCGCCGTTCTTTCCTTGGCCTCGCTCTCGCTCAACCCCACCGCCGGCGGCAGCGGCGCCGGCTCGGCGGCACGCGAGGTCGCGCTCGCCAGCACGATCAGGAGTGCCGCTGCCAAAATGCGGATGGTCATGGTCCGATCATGCAGCCCGCTGCACGGTGGTGCAACAATTGCGGGCGGCCGCTGGTAGGACCACGGTCCAACTCGACCGTGTTGATCGGTTATCAAATAGATTTGATAGAAAGCCCGGCGTATCGGGCTGATTGGGCCTGCCGGGCCTTAAGATTGGGCTTTGGTATGTCGCAAAAGCGGTAGATCATGCCGCTATTGAAGGTTCATGCTGGGAGAAAATATCCGTTCCTTGCCGTCGGCGATGCGCGCAAATCCTCGGCTGATATCGGCGCTGGCGATGCAATGAATCCGGATGACGGCCATGGCATACGGCATCGATCATTCCGTTCCCGCTGGGTCTCTCGCTAACTCCCCCGAATTGCAATTGATCTATGAAACCGCGCCGATCGGCTTGGCCTTTCTCAGCCCCGATTGCCGCTACGTAATGATCAACAAGCACCTGACCGAAATTTGCGGCATCTCCGTTGCCGACCATATCGGACGAACGGTGCGTGAAACGGTGCCGCAAGTCGCCGAGCAGGTGGAACTTATCGTCAAGACCATCCTGCAGACCGGCTCCTCCATCACCGGCATCGAGGTCAACGGCCAGCGACCCGACGGATCGAACAGCGATCGCGTCTGGATCACCTATTGGCATCCATTGAAGGACCGCAGCGGCGCGGTCGTCGGCATCAATGTCGCCGCCGAGGAAATCACCGAGCGCAAGCGTGCCGAAGCCGATCTCGCCGCCAGCGAGGAGCGATTGCGCCACCTCAACAAGGAACTGGCCGAAAGGGTCGAGGCGCGAGCCCAGGAGCGCGACCGGGTCTGGAACCTCTCCCAGGATCTTCTCGTGGTCTTCGACGCGGCCGGCAATATCCTCAATGTCAATCCGGCGTGGCAATCCACGCTGGGCTGGTCGCCTGACGAATTGGTTGGCAACAGCATCGCTTCCCTGGTGCATCCCGACGATCGCGCGCGTTCATCCGTCGCGCGCGACAATCTGATTGCCGGGCGGAAGACGCGGCACTTCGAAAACCGCATGCTTGGCAAGGACGGATCGTATCGCTGGCAGTCCTGGTTCGCCGTGCCGGACCGCGGGCTGATCTATGCGGCGGGCAGAGACATCACCAATCTCAAGCAAGCCCAGGAACAATTGCAGACGTTGCGCCGCGAATTCGCCAATGCGTCACGGCGAACCACAATGGGCGCAATGACGGCGTCAATTGCCCACGAGATCAAACAGCCACTGGCTGTCATCGTCACGAGCGCCAATGCCGGTCTGCGGTGGCTGAAGCGGTCGGAACCCAATCTCGCGGAAGCGCGGGGGAATCTCGATCAGATCGCGAAGGCCGGTCATCGGATCACCGAGGTGATCGACGGCATCCGCGCCATGTTCGGCAAGGACAGCGGTAAGACCAGCGTCGTGGATCTACGTCAGCTCGTCGGCGAGGTGCTCGCGCTCACCCAGGGTGAATTGGAAACCCACCAGATCCTGTTACGCAACGATATGGGCGATGGCGTTCTGTTGGTGATGGCGACGCGCGTGCAATTGCAGCAAGTCATCCTCAACCTCATTATGAACGCCGTCGAAGCCATGAGCTCGGTCACCGGGCGGGAACGGTGCCTGACCATTTCATCCAGCCTCGACCCGCCGGCCAGCCTCACGATTAGCATTGAGGACACGGGAACCGGAATCGATCCCGCTCATCTCGACCGCATCTTCGACCCGTTCTTTACGACCAAGTCCCACGGCATGGGCCTGGGGCTTTCCATTTGCCGGTCGATCGTCGAGGCTCATGGCGGTGCGCTGCGAGTGACGTCGGCAAGCCCGTTCGGCACGGTCTTTCATTTGACCCTGCCGATACCCGCCGTCGACTCATGACTCGTCAAGAAGCGAGCGGGGCAACTTGAAATTTTGATGTTCGTTCGGGCGGGGATCGAACATGGTCTGGGCGCCGGAGCCGCCGCACCGCATCTTGGCCGCATAATGCACGTCAAATCGGCTGCCCTCGTACAATCCGCGGGCATGGGCGAAGACGTGGCGGCGGCCGGCTTTATTGACGTGGAGGCGGACCATCTGCTGGCAGATCGGGCATTGGGTGGCGATCGGGTGAAGCCGCCGCCCGCCCAGCAGCTTTATGAACTCCACGATCCATACGAAGAAGTGCCGCATGTCGCATCCTCCCGAAGCTCAAGCCAAGAAAACACCAGCATCTGACCAAAATTATGACGGTGCCTCCGGGCGGCGGAAGCGTTCGGCGGGGCTTCGTCCTGTCCCCTGATACGCCCGATCAATTGACCCATGGCGCGCCTGCGCTCATCGTGGTTAAGCCAAACTGAGGGTCCCGCTATGTCCTTCGCCACCTTGAGCATCGACCGGCCGCGCCAGCACGTCATGCTCGTCACGCTCAATCGCCCCGACGTCGCCAACGCGATGAATTCGCAATGCGGCACCGACATCATGACGCTGTTCGAGGGTCTCAACCTCGACGGCGGCGATACCCGCTGCGTCGTCCTCACCGGGGCGGGGGAGCGGGCGTTTTGCGCCGGCGCCGATCTCAAGGAGCGCAAGGGCATGACGGATGAGGCCTGGACCCGTCAGCACCTGATCTACGAGCGCATGGTGCGCGCCATCTTGGCGTGCCCGATCCCAGTCATCGCCGCGGTCAATGGCGCGGCCTATGGCGGCGGCTGCGAATTGGCGCTGGCTTGCGATTTCATCTACGCGGCGGAACAGGCCCGCTTCGCGCTGACCGAAGTTACGCTGGGCATCATGCCGGGCGCCGGTGGAACGCAGACCCTTGCCCGCGCCGTCGGCGAGCGGCGGGCGAAGGAAATCGTCCTCACCGGCAAACCCTTCACCGCCGCGCAAGCGCAAGCGTGGGGCATGGTCAGCAAGGTGCTGCCGGCTGCGCAGCTCATCGCCGAGGCGCTGGCAACGGCCGAAACCATCGCCCGCAATGCGCCGATCTCGGTGCGGCAAGCCAAGCTTGCCATCAGCCGCGGCATGAACATGTCGCTTTGGGACGGCTTAGTCATGGAGACCGAAGCGTATTACCGGATGGTGCCGACCGAAGACCGCCGCGAAGGCATCTTGGCCTTCAACGAGAAGCGCGCGGCCAATTTCAAAGGCAGGTAGTTCAAAGGCAAGTAGCATGTCATCTCCGCAAAGGCCCGATGTTGCCGAACTCCTCGCGCGGGCTCGCGAGATCGCCGGTGTTGCGCGCGAACGCGCGCGCGAGACGGAATCCGCACGCCGCGTCAGCGAGGACATGATCGCGCGCATGCGGCAGGCCGATTTGTTCCGCATCATGCAGCCGCGCGCCTACGGCGGGTTCGAGTACGGTTTCGACGTGTTCATACAAGTCCAGATGACGATCGCGGGCGGCTGCGGCTCGACCGGCTGGGTCTACGGCCTGCTCGCCTCGCAGCAATGGCTGATCGCTTGCCTGTCGCCACAGGCGCAAGACGAAATCTGGCACGACCGCGCGGCGCTTTCAGCCGGGACCTATACGCCGATCGCGCAAGCCGTCGCGGTCGACGGCGGCTACAAGGTCTCGGGCGCGGGCTACTTTTGCAGCGGCTGCGACAATGCGCAGTGGCAATTCTTCGGCGGCATGATTCCGCAATCCGGCGGTTCGCCGTTGCCGGGATTCTTCGTGCTGCGCACCGCCGACATCACCATCGACGACAACTGGCACACGATGGGGCTCGCCGGCACCGGCAGCAAAACCATCGTCGCCGATAATGCGTTCGTCCCCAGCCACCGCGCGGTGACTTTCGCCGAGCTTCGCAACGCCACTGCGCCCGGAATGCGCGCCCAAGCCAATCCGCTGTACAAGCAATCGTTCCTGGCGGTGCTGCCGATCGCGATCGTCGCGCCCGTCGTCGGCATGGCGGAGGGCGCGCTGGCGGCGTTTCTCGACATGGCGAAGGTCCGCACCTCGCGCGGCGCGCTCTACGGCGGCAATCGCAAGCTGGCCGAGCTGACCACGGTGCAGTTGCGCGCCGCCGAGGCGTCCGCCTGCATCGACGCCGCCAGGGTGTTGATGTTTCGCGATCTGGCCGAGGCTTACGAGGCGGCCGCGCGCGGAGAAGCCATCAGCATGGACGTGCGGTTGCGCAATCGCCGCGACCAGGCGTTCTGCGCGCGGCTTGCAGTCCAGGCGATCGATGCGCTGGTTGTCACCGGCGGCGGTCAAGGGCTTTATCTCGATCATCCCTTGCAGCGCTTTTGGCGCGACGCTCATGCCGCGACGTCGCACATCAGCCTGAATTGGGATTCGAGCGGCAGCATGTTCGGGCAATATATGCTCGGGCTCGAGCCGAATGGGCAGTACTAGCGTATATGAGTTAAAGCGATGTCGCGTGATCCCATCCTCATCGTCGGCGGCGGGCTTGGCGGGCTGACCGCAGCGCTCGCCTTGGCGCGCCGCGGCCGGCCGACCCGCGTGCTCGAAGGCGCGACCGAATTCGGCGCCATCGGCTACGGCATCCAGTTCGGGCCGAATGTTTTTCACGTGTTCGATCGCCTCGGCCTGACCGAGCAGGTGATGGCGGTCGCCGATTCACCGCCCGCGGTGCTGATGCTGGATGCTTTGAGCGGCAAGGAACTGGTGCGCATCGGCACCGGCGGCGCCGCGTTTCGCGCCCGTTTCAAGCACCCCTACATCATCGTCCATCGCATCGACGTGCATAATGTCCTGCTCGATGCCTGCCGGCGTAGCGATGCCATTGAGCTCGTCGCCGATGCGATGGTGAGCGGATACGAGGAACGCGGTGAGGGCGTCGCGGTGACAACGGCGGACGGCCGCAGCTTCTCCGGCGACGCGCTCGTGGCCGCAGACGGTGTGCGGTCGCTGTTCCGCGCCAAGCTCATCGGCGACGGCGAGCCGCGGCCGATCGGCTATGTGGCGCTGCGCACCATCGTGCCGATGGGAGAGCTCAAAGCCGACGTGCCGCGCGATTGCGTGGTGCTGTGGAGCGGACCGGGCCTGCATATCGTGCACTATCCGCTGCGGCACGGCAGCGAGTTCAACATCGTCAACGTGTTCCGCACCGCGGCCCATGCCGAGAGACTGGACGCCGCGGCCGCCCGCGCCGAGCTTGAGCACGCCTATCGCAACACGCATTCGTCGATGCGCGAACTGATCGGCATGATGGACCTGCGCTGGCGCCGCTCGATCGGCGACCGCGCTCCGGTGCGGCATTGGCATCAGGGCCGCATCGTGCTCTTAGGCGATGCCGCGCACGCGCCGCTGCAGTCCCTGGCGCAAGGTGCCGGCATGGCGATCGAAGACGGCCTCTGCGTTGCCGAATCAATCCACGCCGCGGACGGCGACTATCAGGCCGCGTTCCGCCGCTTCGAGGTGGCGCGGCTCCTGCGCACCGCCCGGGTGCAACTCGAATCCCGGTCGCTGTGGGATTTTTATCACCTCGACGAAGGCATCGCCCGGGACGTGCGCAACGCCACCGTGGCCGGATGGGACGAGGCGCACATGTTCGACTGCCTGGCTTGGCTCTACGACGGCGCCCCGGTCCTGGGGTCGAGCCACTAAAAGTCTCGATTTTTCGCCAATTGTGGATTCTATTCGTGAGCCATGCGAATCAGCGGTACTGGCTGAGCATGGCAAAGCACGTGGCCGTCCTTATGGGTGGCTGGTCGGCGGAGCGCGACGTCTCGCTGCGCTCGGGCAAGGCTTGCGCCGACGCTCTCATCCGGCTCGGCTATCGCGTCACCCCGATTGACGTCACCCCCGACATTGCCGCGGCCTTGACCGCCGCCAAGCCCGATATCGCGCTCAATGTGCTGCACGGCCGGCCCGGCGAGGACGGCACGCTGCAAGGCGTCCTGGAGATTCTCGGCATTCCCTACAGCCATTCCGGCGTCATGGCCTCGGCCGTCGCCATGCAGAAGGACTTTGCCAAAATCCTGTTCCGTGCCGCCGGTGTGCCGGTCGCCGACGACCGCGTCGTATCGCGGTTCGAAGCGGCCAAAGGTCATCTCATGGCGCGGCCCTATGTGATCAAGCCGATCGCGGAGGGCTCGAGCGTCGGCGTTTTCATCGTCACCGAGGCGCATCCGCATCCGCCCCAGGAGCTTTATCGCGAGGATTGGGCGTTCGGCGAGCGGGTGATGGTCGAGCGCTACATCCCCGGCAAGGAACTGACCTGCGCCGTGCTCGGCGACCGGGTGCTCGACGTCATCGAGATCGTGCCGGCGACGCGGTTTTACGACTACGAGGCAAAATACGCCGCCGGCGGCTCCAAACACGTCCTGCCGGCGCAAATTTTACCAAATGTTTACCAGGAAGTCCGCAGACTCAGTCTGGCTGCCCATAACGCGCTTGGCTGCCGCGGCGTGAGCCGCGCGGACTTTCGCTACGACGATCGGGGAACGGGTGAGCTTGTCTGTCTTGAGGTCAATACACAACCGGGCATGACCGAGACGTCGCTCGTGCCCGAGCTAGCCGCGTATGCGGGCATCACGTTCGATGAGCTGGTGCGATGGATGGTGGAGGACGCCTCGACCAATCGCTGAGGTCGGGGCTATCAGAGGTGGGGGAGGCCGGCACGTCGATGGATGAGCCGGCCCACACGCGCGTTGGCGCCAAGCCCCGTTTCCTTTGGCTGGCCTATCGCGGCCTCGCCGGACGCTGGCGGGCGCGGCTCAAGCGCCTGCCGTCCGGTATCGGTATCGCCGGTTCGGTGCTGCTGCTCGCGGGAGCGCTCGGCTATGGCGTCGTCAAGGGCCAGCACCTTCCCGACCTCGTCGCCTGGTTCAAGGACGCGCGCGACATCGCTGCGAATTCCGTCGGCTTGCGGATCGCGGCGATTTCGCTGACCGGCTCGAAGGAAGTCAGCCGCGAAGAGATCCTCACCACTGCCGGCGTGACCGGCCGCGCGTCGCTGTTGTTCCTCGACGCCGACGCCGCGCGCACGCGCTTGATGGCCAATCCGTGGATCGGCGATGCCGCGGTGCTGAAACTTTATCCCGACCGCTTGCAGATCACGGTGACTGAACGGCAGGCTTTTGCCATCTGGCAGAAGGACGGCCGCGTCAGCATCATCGCCGCCGACGGCACCGTGCTCGAACCGTTCGTCGAACGCCGCTATGTCGGGTTGCCGCTCGTGGTCGGCAAAGGTGCCGAACGCTCTGCCAAGGATTTCCTCGCCGTCATCGACCGCTATCCCGATATCCGCTCCCAGCTGCGCGCCTCGATCCTGGTGGCGGAGCGGCGCTGGAATTTGCGGCTCGCCAACGGCATCGACGTGCGGCTGCCGGAAACCGACGTGGTGGCGGCGCTCGATCGGCTGGTCGCGCTCGACCGCGACAAGAAACTTTTGACGCGCGACATCACCATGGTCGATTTGCGGCTGCCCGACCGCGTCAGCGTGCAGCTGTCGGACGCCGCGGCGCAGGCCCGCGACGAGGCCTTGCAAGCCAACAAGAAGAAGAAAAAGGGGGGTGACGCATGAACGCCCTCCATTACGGCCTCACTCCGAAGATGAAGCCGATCTCGCCGCATCGCAGCGCCGTGGTCGCCGCGCTCGATATCGGCTCGAGCAAGATCGCCTGCCTGATCGCGCGGTTGCGGCCCCATGGGCCGCAACAAGTGTTGACGCGAAGGAGCCACGCCGTCGAGGTGATCGGCTTCGGTCACACCGCCGCGCGCGGCATGAAGGCCGGCGGCGTCGTCAATCTGGCGCAAGTCGAGGAAGGAATCCGGCAGGCCGTCGATGCCGCCGAACGCATGGCTGCGGTCGAGATCGAGTCGGTCATCCTGCCGATCTCGTCCGGGCGCCTGTCCGGCGAATTGTTCGGCGCCGACGTTGATATCGTCGGCTCCGGCGTGTCCGAGGGCGATATCGCCCGCGTGCTCGCCGCCGGCAGCCGGCATTCGCAGCGTGACGGCCGCGCCG
The DNA here is from genome assembly GCA_050010715.1 of Xanthobacteraceae bacterium. Lineage (GTDB taxonomy): Bacteria > Pseudomonadota > Alphaproteobacteria > Rhizobiales > Xanthobacteraceae > BOG-931. The sequence continues at coordinate 16,510 of JBEKKM010000032.1, forward strand.
TGCTGCATTCGCTGCCGGTCGGTTATTCGATCGACGGCAGCGACGGTATCCGCGATCCGCGCGGCATGCTCGGCGGTCGCTTCGGCGTCGACATGCATGTGTCGACGACCGATATCGCCGCAGCCCGCAATCTGATGCTGGCGGTCGAGCGTTGCCATCTCAGCGTCGAGGCCATGGTGGCGAGCCCCTATGTCGCCGGGCTCTCCTCGCTCGCCGACGACGAAGCGGATCTTGGCGCCGCCGTCGTCGATATGGGCGCCGGCACCACCACGATGGCGGTCTTCATCGGCGGCCGGTTCGTTCATCTCGACGGTTTTGCGCTCGGCGGCCAGCACGTCACTACCGACATTGCTCGGGGTTTGAACGCCCGCATCGCCGATGCCGAGCGCATCAAGACGCTTTACGGCAGCGTGCTCGCCGGCGGCTCGGACGAGCGCGACATGATCACGGTGCCGCCGATCAACGACGACGAGCGCGAGCAGACCCAATTCGTCTCCCGCGCCACGCTGGTGCAGATCGTCAAGCCGCGCGTCGAAGAGATTCTGGAAATGGTGCGCGACCGGCTCGCGGCGTCGGCATTCGCCGCGGAAACGCGCGGCCGCGTGGTGCTGACCGGCGGCGCCAGCCAGCTCACAGGCTTGGCCGAGCTTGCCGGACGCATTCTCGACCGGCCGGTGCGCGTCGGGCGCCCGCTTGGTATCGCCGGTCTGCCGGACTCGGCCAAAGGCGCAGCCTTTGCCGTGGCCGCCGGCCTCCTGGTCTACCCGCAGGCGGCGCATCTCGAACACTTCGAACCGCGACGTCGGCGGTATCCGAAGACTGGTACGGGCGGCTACTTCGCCCGCGTCGGACAATGGCTTCGCGAGAGTTTCTGATGGCCCCCAGAGACGAAGTCACTCCATCACAACGGCCGGTGGCGGACCGGTCGGGGCAGGGCGTCGGTAGCGCCCGCGCAAGGAAGAAGAGGCAACCATGGCGATCAATCTGAACATCCCCGATATCCGTGAGCTCAAACCCCGCATCACCGTGTTCGGGGTCGGCGGCGCGGGCGGCAATGCCGTCAACAACATGATCACCGCCGGCTTGCAGGGCGTCGATTTTGTCGTGGCCAATACCGACGCCCAGGCGCTCACCATGTCGAAGGCCGAGCGCATCGTGCAGATGGGCGTGCAGGTCACCGAAGGTCTCGGCGCCGGCTCACAGCCCGACGTCGGCCGCGCCGCCGCCGAAGAAGTGATCGACGAGATCCGCGATCATCTCGCCGGCGTGCACATGGTGTTCGTCACCGCCGGCATGGGCGGCGGCACCGGCACCGGCGCCGCGCCGGTCATCGCCAAGGTGGCCCGCGAGCTCGGCATCCTCACGGTCGGCGTCGTCACCAAGCCGTTCCACTTCGAAGGCCAGCGCCGCATGCGCACTGCCGATGGCGGCATCGGCGAATTGCAAAAATGCGTCGACACGTTGCTCATCATCCCGAACCAGAATCTGTTCCGGGTGGCGAACGAGAAGACGACGTTTGCCGATGCCTTCGCCATGGCCGACCAGGTGCTCTATTCCGGTGTCGCCTGCATCACCGATCTGATGGTGAAAGAGGGCCTCATCAACCTCGATTTCGCCGACGTGCGCGCGGTAATGCGCGAGATGGGCAAGGCGATGATGGGCACCGGCGAGGCCGAGGGCGACAAGCGCGCGCTGACCGCCGCCGAGGCCGCGATCTCAAATCCGCTGATCGACGATGCGTCGATGAAGGGCGCGCGCGGGCTCCTCATCTCCATCACCGGCGGCCGCGATCTGAAACTCTACGAGGTCGATGAAGCGGCGACCCGCATCCGCGAGGAAGTCGATTCTGACGCCAACATCATCGTCGGCGCCACCTTCGACGAGAGCCTCGACGGCATTATCCGCGTCTCCGTCGTTGCCACCGGCATCGATCAGGCGCGGGCGGAGAAGCAGAGCTTGCCGCAGGCCGAACAGCGTATTGCCGAGGTCGCCCACCGGCTGCGTGCGGACAATGGGCGTGTCCAGGAACGGGAGCGTGCCGAGCCGATGCAACAACCGACGCGGCCCGCCGCCACGGCAACAGTTGCGCCGCCCGCCTCCGTCAACGCTTCGATCGCATCGGTGGCAAAGGCGGCCATCGCGGCGGCGATCCTGCCGCAGGGCGGCAGCAACGAAGTCGCGATCCGTCCGCTGGCGCCAAAGCCCTCGCTGTTCATCGATCCGCCGGCAAGCGATCAAGAAGCCCGCGAGGCGGAGGCCTTCATTCCGCCGCAGCCGGAACGGGCCGCGGTGCGCACGCCGCGCATGCCGCGCATCGACGAACTGCCGGTGCCGGCGCAGAACGAAATCCGCGCCCGCCGCGGCGAGCTACCGCCGGCCGAGCATCCCGAAGGACAGCGCAAGTCGCTGTTGCAGCGGCTGGCTTCGGTCGGTCTCGGCCGCCGCCAGCACGAGGAAGAAGACGCCGAAGCGAGCGCGCGCAGCGCGCCGCCGAGCCCGCCGCAGCCCGCTGACCGGCTCGCCGGGCGGCCGATGCCGCGGGCCCCCGAACCACGCCCGGAGCCGGTTTCCGAATATGCCAAGCGCCCGGCGCCCCAAGGAACGTCACATGCCGCGCCCCAAGGGCTCGACCAGCACGGCCGGCAGACTCCTGTGCATAACCCGTCCGAAGAGGACCAGCTCGACATCCCGGCCTTCCTGCGCCGGCAAGCGAACTAAAATCTGTCCGGCGCCGCCAAAAAGCGGCGCCGGCGTCGTTTGTGCCTGAGCGGCGGCAACATCCGCTTGGACCCCTCGCCGCAGCCCAACTCATTGAATTTTTGACAGTGTTACAATTGGTTCGGCGGCGGCCCGAGGGGCCACATGGTGCGGTGCAGCGGAAGGGAAAAATTTCAGGCCGTGGGAACCCGCACTGCTTGGCCAATTTTGGCGGTTAAGCCGGCAGGAGTGCGGCCGGAACATGGTAACAGTCGGTAAGAAAGCGTGAGTTGGCCTTTGGGCCGCCCGCCGGTACATTAAGGCCGTCGGAGGGGTAGTGTTTTGGGGGTCGAGTTCGGTCAGGCGATGTCTGGTTGACCCAGGGTCTGGTTGACCAATGCGCGGGCCGCCCCGGACAGCAGGTCAAACTGCATACCTCTCGAGTTGGGGTGGGTCATAACTGGTCGCGTGTTTCCTGCTCGCGCAGTTGGGCCATAAGTTGTGGGACGACCGCATGATGCGGGGCATGCTAGCCGGTAGTCAGACGACGTTGCGTAGTGACGCGACCGTCGCAGGTATCGGCGTCCATTCCGGTTCACCCGTGACCCTGACGCTCCATCCAGCCGAAGCCAATACCGGCATCGTTTTCGTGCGGCCCGGACCGAACGGCCAACGCGACCGCGAGCTGGTTGCCGATTACCGCTCGGTGACGGCGACCGAATTCGCAACCGTGCTCGGCGATGAGACAGGCCCGGCCGTCTCGACCACCGAACATGTGCTCGCCGCGCTGCACGGTCTTGGCGTCGACAACGTCGTCGTCGAGGTCGACGGTCCCGAAGTTCCGATCATGGACGGCAGCGCGGAGCCTTTTGTCACCGCCATCGATCAGGCCGGCATTGCAACGCTTTCGGCGCCGCGGCGCTATATCAAAGTGCTCAAACCCGTGCAGGTCGGCAAGAACGGCTGCTCTGGCGAGCTGCGGCCCTACGCGCGAGGCTTGCACATCGAAACCGAGATCGAATTCGATCATCCGCTGATCGGCTGCCAGACCTTCGCGATCGATGTCGAGCCGGATGCGTTCCGCCGCGAGCTGGCGCGGGCGCGGACGTTCGGCTTCATGCGCGACGTGGCGAAACTGTGGAGCGCGGGTTATGCGCTCGGCGCCTCCTTCGAGAATACCGTCGTGGTCGCCGAAAACCGGGTGCTCAACGCCGAGGGCGTGCGGTTCCCCGACGAATTCGTGCGCCACAAGGCGGTCGATGCCATCGGCGACTTGGCGCTGGCCGGCGCTCCGCTCATCGGCGCCTATCGCTCGGTGCGCGGCGGCCACAAGCTCAATCACGCCGTCCTTACCGCCCTGATGGCGGACCAGAGCGCCTGGACCTACGTCGAGATGCCGGAGACGGTCCGCCGCGCCCGTGGCCATGCCGATCTCTCAACCGGCGTCGTCGCCCCCGCTTACGGGCCTGACGTCTCTTGAATTGTCTAACTTTTTCGCCTTAATCCCGGCCGATTGCCGGGCATAATTGCTGTATTATCGTCGGGCCTCAGGGAAGGCTCCCCTTGGACGCGCGTGGGGCGCGGAATAAGGTGGGGCTATCGGCGGGACGGGATTCTGACCATCTCATGACGCTGCGGTTACGAGGATCGGGTAAGTCCGGTCACAGGCTGCGTGCGCTGGCGGGTTGCCTGGCGCTGGTGCTTGTCGTCGCCCCGGTCATGGGCTGCAGCTACTTCAACAAGGACGACGACCTCGTCCCCGATACGCCCGCCGACAAGCTCTATAATGAGGGACTTTTCCTGCTCAACAACAAGCAGGACTACAAGGAAGCTGCGAAAAAATTCGACGAGGTGGATCGCCAGAACCCGTATTCGGATTGGGCGCGCAAGGCGCTTCTGATGTCGGCCTATGCCTACTATCAGGCCAAGGAATACACCGATTGCATCAGTTCGGCGCAGCGCTACGTGACGCTGCATCCCGGCAGTCCCGACGCGGCTTATGCCCAATACCTGATCGGCTCGTCCTATTACGATCAGATCCTCGACGTCACCCGCGACCAGGCGCGCGCCGACAAGGCGATCAGCTCGCTCGAAGAAGTGTCGCGCAAATATCCGGATTCCGAATACGCGACGGCGGCCAAGAAAAAAATCGACATGGCGCGCGATCAGCTCGCCGGCAAGGAGATGGAGATCGGCCGCTTTTACATGAACAAGCGCGACTTCATCGGCGCCATCAACCGCTTCAAGGTCGTGGTGACGCAATACCAGACCACGCGCCATGTCGAGGAAGCGCTCGAGCGGCTGACCGAGGCCTATGTCTCGCTCGGCATCATCGACGAGGCGCAGACCGCAGCCGCCGTGCTCGGCCACAATTTCCCGGACAGCACTTGGTACAAGGACGCCTATCAGCTGGTGAAAACCGCGGGCGGCGAGCCGAACGAGAACAAGGAATCCTGGATCAGCAAGGCGTTCAAAAAGGTCGGCCTGGGCTAAAGTCAGACGACAGACGACGGACGACAGAGGACAGAACGCAGAATCAAGAATAGAATCCGTTCTCCGTCGTCCGTCCTCTGTCGTCTATCCGCGGTATCCATGCTTGCACGGCTTTCAATCCGCGACATCGTCCTGATCGATCGCCTGGACATCGATTTCGGTTCCGGTCTCGCCACGCTGACCGGCGAGACCGGCGCCGGCAAATCGATTCTGCTCGACGCTTTCGCGTTGGCGCTCGGCGCGCGCGGCGACACCGCGATGGTGCGCGAGGGCGCCGAGCAGGGTCAGGTGATCGCCGCTTTCGACCTGGCGCATGATCATCCGGCGCGCCGGCTGCTGGCGGAAAACGATTTGGCTGGCGAAGACGAGCTGATCGTGCGGCGCGTGCAATTCGCCGACGGCCGCACCCGCGCCTTCGTCAACGACCAGCCGGTCAGCGTCCAGGTGCTGCGCGCGCTCGGTGCGGCGCTGGTGGAAATCCACGGCCAGCACGACGAGCGCGCCTTCGTCGACGCGGCGACCCATCGCGCCTTGCTCGACGCCTATGGCGGCATCGAAGGCGACGCCGCCGAGGTGGCGCGGCTGTGGCACGAGCGGCGCGCGCGCGAGGACGCCGTCGCGCATCATCGCGCCGAGGTCGAGCGGGCAAGCCGCGAGGCGGAATGGCTGCGCCACGCGGTCGAGGAGCTCGGCCGTCTGGCGCCGGAAACCGGCGAGGAGACGGCGCTGGCCGAACGGCGCGCCGCCATGATGCAGGCGGAAAAGGTCGCCGAGGATTTGCGCTCGACGCTGGACAGCGTCACCGGCCCGCAATCGCCGGTGCCGCCGCTGTCGACCGCGGTGCGCCGCCTCGAGCGCCGCGCCGTGCAGGCACCGGCGCTGATCGAGCCGGTGGTCAAGGCGATCGATGCCGCGCTCAACGCGCTCGACGAGGCGCACACCCATCTCGAACAGGCGCTGCGCGTGGCCGACTTCGATCCGCAGGAACTCGAGCGCATCGAAGAGCGCCTGTTCGCGCTGCGCGCCGCCGGGCGCAAATACAATGTGCCGGTCGATAACCTGGCCGCGCTCGGGCAAAGTTATCAGAGCGATCTGGCGCTGATCGATGCCGGCGCCGAGCGCCTCGCTGCGCTCGAGCAGGAAGCGCAGGCGGCCACGGCACGTTACCGCGAGGCGGCGCAGGCGCTCTCCGGCGGCCGCCGCCGCGCCGCGCAAAAGCTCGACAAGGCGGTCAATGCCGAGCTCAAGCCGCTCAAGCTCGAGCGCGCGCAATTTTCCACCCAGATCGAGAGCGAGAGCGAAGGCCCCAACGGCCTCGACCGCGTCGAGTTCTGGGTGCGCACCAATCCCGGCACCCGGCCGGGGCCGCTGATGAAGATCGCGTCCGGCGGCGAGCTGGCGCGTTTCCTGCTGGCGCTCAAAGTGGTGCTCGCCGACCGCGGCTCGGCGCCGACCTTGGTGTTCGACGAGATCGATACCGGCGTCGGCGGCGCCGTTGCCGACGCTATCGGCGTGCGGCTCGCCCGGCTCGCCTCCGGCGTCCAGGTCATCGCCGTGACGCACGCGCCGCAGGTCGCCGCCCGCGCCGACCGGCATTACCTCATCACCAAGGACGCGCTCGCCAAGGGCAAGCGGGTGGCGACCCGGGTCGTCGAGCTTGCCGATGAGCGGCGCCGCGAAGAGATCGCGCGCATGCTGGCCGGCGCCAAAATCACCGCCGAAGCCCGCGCCGCCGCCGAGCGCCTGATCCGCGCCGCGAGCTGATCGCCGTCGCGCGTCCGCGCCGCATCTGCTAAATTGCGCAAAACCGTTTCGCGACAGCGAAGCGCAAAATAATCGCTCGGGAGGAATGCCATGTCTGCCGGCGTCGTGTCTGTCCGCGTCGTCGTTGCCGCCGCGATGTTCGCGCTGGCGAGCACCGCGATCGTGCCCGCGGCCGGTACGCTCGACTACGACTTCTGCGTCTTGTTGTCCGGCGCGACGCCGATGCCGTGGGACGGCTCGTTGTCCCGGTAACCGCCGGAGTCGAATTGCTGCGCCACGCCCGGCAGCTTGATGCGCGCGGCTTCCTTCTGCGCGGCGAAATCGATCACCGAGAAGCCGTTCAGCGTCGACATCTGCGCGAACACCCGCTTGGTCGAGCCGTCCGGATTGGTCTCGATCGCCATGCAGCGCACGCCGAGATCCATCGGCATCGCCCAGGCCAATTGCTCCTTCTCCAGATCGAACACATAGAAGGTCTTGGCCGGGATCGAGCCGCCGACGACGTATTTGCTGTCCGGCGTGACATAGACGTTGTGCAGCCGGCCGCCATTGCTGGAGATCGTCGTCTTGAGCGTCAGCGTCGCGGCATCGACGATGTCGAGCCCGCCGCGGCCGCGGGCGATGGCGACGACGATGCGGTCGCCGCTCTTGGTCACCGAGATGTTGTTCGGATGATCCGACAGCGCCACCTTCTTGATCAGCTTGCCGCTCTTGCGGTCGAACACATCCAGCGTCGACGTCTCCTCGTTGCTGACATAAACCCGCGCGGCGTCCGGCGAAAACGCGATGCCATGGGCGCCGACCACGTCCTTGATCTCCTGCACCACCTTGTTGCTGACCGGATCGATGACGTGGATGCTGTCGCCGGCGGAATTGGTGACGTAGATGCGCACCGTGGCGGCGGAAGCGGGTAGCGCAGTTAGCACGAGCGCCAACGCCGAAATTATAGAATGCACAATCGATCGCATGGCCATGGGCTCGCTCCCCTTCGCGGGCATGAATTTGTCACTAAATTACGCGCAATCCCGCGGCTAGACAACGCGGGCCGTGGCGGGGCAAAGTTTGCCGTGCCGCGTCACGTCGGATATCAAATGGCTGCAAAAGATCCCGCAAAAATCTCCGTCGACGAGCTCACTGAAAAACAGGCGAAAGCCGAGCACGCGCGGCTTGCCGCTGAGATCGCCGAGCATGACCGGCGATACTACCAGGACGATGCGCCGAGCGTCACCGACGCCGAATACGACGCGCTGCGGCGGCGCTACAACGCCATCGAGGCGCGTTTTCCGCAGCTGCGAACCCTGGAAAGCCTGACGCAACGGGTCGGCGCGGCGCCGTCGGGGCGTTTTGCGAAAGTCCGGCACGCGGTCCCGATGCTGTCGCTCGACAATGCGTTCGCCGAAGACGACGTCGTCGATTTCGTCGGCCGCATCCGCCGCTTCCTGCGTCTGCCGGACGACGAGGAGATCGCGTTCAGCGCCGAGCCGAAGATCGACGGCCTGTCGATGTCGCTGCGCTATGAGGAAGGCGAGCTCGTTAGCGCCGCCACGCGTGGCGACGGCGCCGAGGGCGAGGACGTCACCGCCAATATTAAAACGTTGAAGGAAGTGCCGCAGCGCCTCAAGGGCCGGCGCGTGCTGCCGGTGTGCGAGGTGCGCGGCGAGGTCTACATGACCAAGGCGAATTTCCTCAAGCTCAACGAGCGCCAGAAAGCGGCGGGCGACACCATCTTCGCCAATCCGCGCAATTCCGCCGCCGGCTCGTTGCGCCAGAAAGACCCGAGCATCACGGCGTCGCGTCCGCTCGGCTTTTTCGCCTATGGCTGGGGGCAGATGAGCGAGATGCCGGCCGGCAGCCAATCCGGCATGATCAAATGGTTCGAGACTTGCGGCTTCAAGACCAATCCGCTTACTAAAGTTTGCAAGTCGGTCGACGCGTTGCTCGCTTTTCACCGTGACATCGAAACGCGGCGCTCGCATCTCGATTACGATATCGACGGCGTGGTCTACAAGGTCGATCGCCTCGACTGGCAGCAACGGCTCGGTTTTGTCTCGCGCTCGCCACGCTGGGCGATCGCGCACAAGTTTCCGGCCGAGCGCGCCGTCACCGTGCTCAAGGACATCGAAATCCAGGTCGGCCGCACCGGCGCGCTGACGCCGGTCGGCAAGCTCGAGCCGGTCGGTGTCGGCGGCGTCATCGTGCAGAACGTGACGCTGCATAATGAGGACTACATCAAGGGCATCGGCGGCGATGGCGAGGAATTGCGCGAGGGCCGCGACATCCGCATCGGCGATACCGTCATCGTCCAGCGCGCCGGCGACGTCATCCCGCAGGTGGTGGACGTCGTGCTCGACAAGCGCCCGAAGACCGCAAAACCCTATCACTTCCCGAAAAAATGCCCCTGTCCGCTGCATACCGACGTGGTGCGCGAGGAAACCGCGACCGGCGAGGAAGGCGCGCGCGCCCGCTGCACCGGCGAGTTCGCATGTCCCTATCAGAAGATCGAGCATCTCAAGCTGTTCGTCTCGCGCCGTGCCTTCGACATCGACGGGTTCGGCGAGAAGCAGATCGAATTTTTCTTCGAGCAGGGCTGGGTCAAGGAGCCGGCCGACATCTTCGAGCTGCCCAGGCGCAACAAAGAGATCAAGCTCGAAGAGCAGGAAGGCTATGGCGAAACCTCGGTGCGCAACCTGTTCGACGCCATCGCGCAGCGGCGCGAGATCGCGCTGGACCGCTTCATCTTCTCGCTCGGCATCCGCCACGTCGGCGAAACCACCGCGCTGGCGCTGGCCCGCGGCTATGGCTCCTGGCACGCGTTCCACGACGCCTGCCTGAAAGTCGCCAAGGGCGACGAGGAGGCGATTGCCGAAATGGACGCCTTGGATCAGATCGGCGAAACGGTGATCGAAAGCATCAAGGCCTATTTTGGCGAGAGCCACAATCGCGGCATCGTCGAGCGGCTGACCAAGGAAGTGAAAATCGTCGACGCCGAGAAGCCGCGCGCGGATTCCGCAGTCGCCGGCAAGACCGTGGTGTTCACCGGCACGCTGGAGAAAATGACCCGCGACGAGGCCAAGGCGTCGGCGGAGCGGCTCGGCGCCAAAGTGTCCGGCTCGGTGTCGAAGAAAACCGACTACGTGGTCGCCGGTCCGGGAGCAGGCTCAAAACTCGCTGAAGCGAAAAAGCACGGCGTCAAAGTGTTGACGGAAGACGAGTGGGCGAAGCTCATTCGCTGAGGCCGACGCTGTCACGCGCGCCCGAGCGGCGCCGTCGCGGTGATCAGCCAGGCGCGCGTGGCGGCGTCGAGCGACGATGCCAGCGTATCGCGCACACGCGCGTGATAGGCGTTGAGCCAGGCCAGCTCCTCAGCGGTCAGCAGCGCCGGCTCGACCAGCCGGGTGTCGATCGGCGCCAAGGTCAGCGTCTCGAAGGCGTTGAGCGGCTTTTCCGCGCCGGCGACCGGCGCCGCTTCCGTCACCAGGATCATGTTCTCGATGCGGATGCCGTAGGCGCCGGTGCGGTAATAGCCCGGCTCGTTGGACAGGATCATGCCGCGCTTGAGCGCCGTGCTGCCGATCTTTGAAATGCGCACTGGCCCCTCGTGCACCGACAGATAGCTGCCGACGCCGTGGCCGGTGCCGTGATCGAAATCGAGGCCGGCCTGCCACAGATATTGCCGCGCCAAGGTGTCGAGCTGCGCGCCGGAGGTGCCGTCGGGAAACACGGCGCGGGCGATGGCGATATGACCCTTGAGCACCAGGGTGAATTTTTGCCGCATGTCGGCGGCCGGCGGCCCGACCGCGATGGTGCGCGTGATGTCGGTGGTGCCGTCCTCGTATTGGCCGCCGGAATCGATCAGAAACAGCTCGCCCGGCGCGATGCGGCGATTGCTCTTGCGGGTGACGCGGTAATGCACGATGGCGCCGTCCGGCCCGGCGCCGGCGATGCTGGGAAACGACACGTCCTTCAACAGCCCGCTGTCGCGGCGAAAGCTCTCCAGCGCCTCGACCGCATCGATCTCGGTCAGTGCGCCGCGCGGCGCTTCGCGGTCGAACCAGGCCAGAAATTTCGTCACCGCGGCGCCGTCGCGCAGTTGCGCCGCGCGGGCGCCGGCGATCTCGGTCGTGTTCTTGACCGACTTCATCGGCGCGATCGGATCGCTGCCGCGCACGATCTCGCCGCCGTTCTCGACGACGAGGCGCGCGATCGCCTCGGCGCCGGTCGCGGGATCGAGCCGCACCGCGCGATGCTCCTTGCCGAGCTCGGCAAGATCGCGCTCGAAGGCGGCGTTGGCGCGCACCTCGCCAATCTCCTCGAGACGGGAACGCATATCGTTGCCGAGCTTGCGCAGATCGACATAGAGCGCCGGCCGGCTGTTCTTGGGCACTATGGCGAAGGCGAGCACCACCGGCGTGTGCGGCACGTCGCTGCCGCGGATGTTGAACAGCCACGACACGTTCTGCGGGTCGGAGACCACCAGCGCATCGGCGGAGAATTTTTCCATCTCGGCATGCAGGCGCTTGAGCTTGTCCGCGGTCGCCTCGCCGGCATAGCGCAGATCGTGCGGCACCACGGCGCCGAGCGGCGGCTGCGGCCGCTCGGTCCAGATGGCGTCGATCGGATTGTCCTCGACCGGAACAAGCATGGCACGCGCCGCGGCGCAGGCCTTGGCGAGCCGCTCGGCGCCTTCGATCGTATGCAGCCATGGCGAATAGCCGAGTTTGGCTTGCGCCGGCAGATTGGCCTCGATCCATAGCGTTGGCGTTTGCTCAGCCAAGTGCACGACCGAGAACACCGCGCTATCGATCTCCTCGGCGACCTGTACCAGGTAGCGGCCGTCGACGAAGATCACCGCGCGATCGGCGAGAATGATCGCGTCACCGGCCGAGCCGGTGAAGCCGGTGAGCCAGGCCAACTGCTCGGCGCACGGCGGCACATATTCGTTCTGGAAGCGGTCGGCGCGCGGCACGATGAAGCCATCGAGGCCGCGTTTTAAAAGCTCCGCCCGCAGTGCCGCCACGCGCGGGGCGCTTTCGGCGCGCTCGCTGCGATCCTCGAACGACTGGAAGTGGGCCTCGAACATGAGGGCAATCTAGGGCATGATCCCGAAAAGTGGAGTCCGGTTTTCGGAAAAGATCATGCCCCAATAAAAAATCTAGACCATGGTTCGTTTCGGTCGAACTGAACCATGGTCTAGCCCGCGCGACGTCCGGCAACGCTGGCGCCGGGACGCTGGCGGCGGGCCAGGACCAGCGTGGTCCAGCCGTCAAGATTGATCCGCCGTTCGAGCGCCAAGCCGTGATAGGCCGCGATCGCGGCATTGGCCTGGGGCGCCAGCAGGCCGGACAGCACGACGCGCGCGCCGGGCGCGGTGAGCCGCGTCAGCGGCGCGGCGAGGCGTTGCAGCGGCCGCAGCAGGATGTTGGCGAGGACGAGATCGTAGGGCGCGCGCTGGTGAAGCTTCGGTCCGGTGACGCCGTCGGCTTTTATCACCTCGATGAAGCTGCCGGCATGATTGAGCGCGGCATTGGCACGGGCCGCGCGCACCGCGCTGCCGTCGATGTCGGTTGCGAGCACGGGCTGCCGTAACGCGCGCGCGGCGGCGATGGCGAGCACGCCCGAGCCGGTGCCGAGATCGAGGATGCGCCGTCGCGGAAGCGACTTGCAAATCAAATCGAGCGCCAGCAGGCAGCCGCGTGTGGTGCCGTGATGGCCGGTGCCGAAAGCCAGCGCCGCTTCGATCTCGATGCCGATGCGGTTGAGCGGTACACGGGCGCGATCATGGGCGCCGTGCACGACGAAGCGGCCGGCGGTGACGGGAGCCAATCCGGCGAGGCTTTCGCGCACCCAATCTTTGGCCGCGACGCGCTCGAAGCGCAGCGCTATGGCCGCAGCGTTACCTGCGGCTGTCGCGGTCAGCGCGCGTATTGTTTTTTCATCGGGCGCGGCACGAAAATGCATCGCCACCCGCCAGCGGCCGGCGCCGATATCCACAAGAGCAACGGCAATGTCGTCGGCAGAAAGACTCTCGGCAACAAGATCGGCGATCCGATGCGCCGATTGTTCATCGGTTTCGAGTAGCGCAATGGCGGTCGATGAGCGCAAAGGCGGGCGGGAAATCATTGTTTCGTCGGCATCTTCCAAATTTTGCCCGCAATTCACAAGCCTGCGCGCAAATTGAATACAGGCGTGCTTTTGGCCAAACTATTCGGCAGTGCGTCAAAACTGACGCACTACCAACTATTCGGTAGTGCCTCAGTTTGAATTTTTAGTTCGGTTTTAGACACATGAATCCTATTCGAGCGCCTGGAACTATATTTTGGAAATCCTTGATCGCTTGCGCTCCCGCTTTCGTGCAAGAGTCTGCGCTTGAATAGCCCGGAACTGAAACCATGGTGCCGGCGCCTATGGTAATTACTATCAAGACCCACATTGAAGCCTCCGTCGATTAAGCGGCGACCCGCTTCTTGTACGGCCCGCGTTTGCTCGGCTTGGGCTGAGCGTCATCAACCATGCCCGCTAGATCGGCCATTGACCAAAGCTTATCGGTAAGGCCCGCTGCCATCGCAGGTGACAGCCTGTGCGCTTTGTGCTGCCGTGTCCAATTGTACCAAAAGAAATAGAGCGCCAACCCATGGCAGTGGTTCTCGAATTTCTTTGAGAACGCATTGGTGAGCCGGGTAAACCGCCGCATCTGCATCCGCATTGTGAGATTTTGGCGCTCGGCAAACGAGGTCGAGATATGTGCTGGGTCGGGGTTGCCGCGAATGATTTCAGTCGTTGTGCCGACGACAACAGGTGGGCTATAGCGCGCGGGACCAGTGTAAGAGTCCTTTGCATAGATTTTTTGAAGCATCGCATAGTCGGCATCGAAATCGACAACATCAACGGCCTTAAGATAAGCCTTGTGGCCGTCTGTAGTCAGTTGAACCTTGTTGGCGAGACGCGCACGAAGATCACTAATGAACTCAATCGCTGTGTGCTGCGATCGGTCGCCGACGTGCCACGATATGATTAGCTTTGAGTCGGCATCAATGCCGGTCCACGTCCAAACGTCACCGGCCCCCTCGGGGGCGTTTTTAGCATGGCGAACGTTCTTCGCCTTGGCGTAGGAAAAGCTCCAGATTTCGTCAGCTTGTACTTTTGTTGTTTTCACGTTGCGCACGGCGTTGTCGTGAAAGTCCGCGCAGACATGGCCAGCGTCCACAAGCAACTTGGCAACCGTATTTAGCGACACATCGCACACCCGCGAGATCGAGCGCATGGACGACCCCTCACAAAGCATCGTGAGGATTTGCACGCGGGTTTCGACTGGGAGCTTGTTCATGGGGTCATTATAAGTCTTATTCTAAAGCGGTCAAGCATTATTTCATTATGAAATATTGGTGCGACTCAACCTATTGAAAAACTTGCGCAAACGACTCTTGTCACCGCAGTTATCAAGGCAAATTTGCACGGATTCTCAATCGGTTATATGATTCGCGATGCGTCGCCACGTGACGCAATGGTCCCCACGACCCGACTCGAACGGGCAACCTTCGGCTTAGCAGGCACGGTGCTCTATCCAGTTGAGCTACGTGGGGTCGCCACGGCGGAGCCGGCCGTCCGACGCAATCGGACGGTCGGCCCCTAATCGTGATTCGCGTCTAGCTACTCATCTGCCACCTACCTTTCGATCGCCGTCGGCCGGCCGACGGCTGCCACACGTGGTTACACGGGGCGAGATGCCCGGGTGTTCCTGTGGCCTTGTAGGCAGCAAAGGGAGCTATGTGCGCCAGCCCACAAGGCCGCGAAAAACGGGCCTTTGTCCCCAGGGGGACTCTTTACGGGGCAAGCCAACGATGTTAGGAAAAAACACGCTACGGATTCGTTCTGGCTTACCCAGACGCAACCTGACGCGGACTGACTGCGGAGAGACTTTTTTAGTGGCGCCAGGGCCTGCACCTTGGCGCCACTTCTGTTTAGCAAAGATAAGGTTACATTGGGAGTCCTAGCAACCCACAAACGCAGGGTTAGCGTGGACATCCCTGCGGAATTTCGTGAGAGATAACCTCACCTTGTGAGTAATAGCTTAGAAATGGCCTGAAATCAGCGTTTTCGCCATCGGCTTTTCGCGGCCTTGCGAGCGATAGATTTTCGCTTTTCTGGGGATAGCTTGGACGCTCTAGCCTTGCCTCCCTTGATTCCACCGCGCCGACCGAGGCTCACCGCAGCGGGGTCTTTGTCCGATTCGGCTTTCCGATCCTCGATTTCGCCCGTTGCGATCCGCGCGACCATGACGGCGGCGCCGATCACGTCGGCTGGTCGTTTCTCGCCTTTGGGGCCTCGGGGCACTATTCCTCTCCGGTTTTGACGCCTAACCATGGCGCGACAAAATCAGCCCATAACAGGTAGGCGCCCAAGGTCGCCGGCAAAGTTCCCATTGCAATGAATGCACCACGTACATGGGCTGCCCAAAACACCTCAAACCAAATCCAATATATGCCAGCAACTAGCATGGCGACCGAAACGACAAAAAGTAAGAGCCTGCGCACGCTCCATTATAACGCTTGAACAAGCTGGGGACGAGCGGTGGTCAACCCTGTGGAAATTCAAACTGACGCACTGCCAACTATTCACAACGTCATACACTCTTATCCCAAGGATTATGCCACAACATTCCCCAAGCATCTCCACAGCAAGCAGGCTGGTGGCATTTCATCCGCAATCGAGCCCGGAGGACCAAGCCAGATGATGGATCGGCGTGTCGTTGTCGGCGGATTGGCCGCCAGCGTGCTGGTGCGGTCCGCTTTCGCCGCCGCCGCGGACGAGTGGCCGGAACGGCCGGTCCGCATCGTGGTGCCGTTTTCGGCGGGTGGCGCGGCGGATACGTTCGGCCGATTTTACGCCGACGCCTTGAGCACGGCCTTCGGCAAGCAGTTCTTCGTCGAGAACAAGGTCGGCGCCGGCGGCATGATCGCCAGCGAGGAGGTCGCGCGGGCAAAGCCGGACGGCTACACGCTGATGGTTTCCGGCATCCCGACGCATGTGCTCGGGCCGGCGATGAACAAGAATGTCAGCTTCGATCCGATGCGCGATTTCACTCATATCGCGTTTTTCGGCGGCGCGCCGAACGCCTTCGTGGTGCATCCGGATTTCGGCGTGCGCACGTTCGCCGATTTCATGACGCGGGCGAAGGGTGAAAGCGGCGGCATCGAATATGTCTCGGCCGGCGTCGGCACGGTCGGCAACTGGGTCGCCGAATATCTCGCCGCCAAAACCGGCATCAAGCTCGTTCACGTCGCCTATAAGGGCGGCGCCAATGCGGTGCTCGATCTCATTGCCGGCCACGTCAAGGTCGGCATGCTGACCTATTCCAGCGTCAGCGAGCATGTCCGCTCAGGCGCGCTGGTGCCGCTGGTGGTGACGGCGTCGGCGCGGCTGCCGCAAATGCCAAACGTGCCGACGTTCCGCGAACTCGGCTATCCGGAGCTGGTCGCCACCACCTGGTTCGCGCTGTCGGGTCCGGCCGGCTTGCCGCCGAATATCGTCGCGCGCATCAATCACGAAGTCGTCAACGCCATGGACCGGCCGCAAATGCGCAAGCTGATGGACCAGGATGCCATCGAGACCAAGGCCATGAGTCCCGCCGAGGTCACGCAATATTTTCAGAGCGAGATCGACAAGTGGCAGCCGATCATCGCGCGCATCATGACTGCCAAGTAGGAATTTGGCGCCAAGCAGGAACGCAGCCGGAATAACGCGCGGTGCCCTGGTGTAACTGTCGTAACGGGTTCATGCTCGCCGTCCATCGTGCCAATGCTGGGAGATTGAGATGTTTGCAGGTCGCGCCTCAGCGCTTGTCTTGAGTTTTGCCGTCGTTCTCGGGATCGGCGCCGGCGCGCGCGAAGCGCGGGCGCAGGCCACGCCCGATTACGCCGCGCTGCTTGCCGCGCCCGATCGCAGCGACGCCGACCGCGAGGCCGATAAGCGCCGCGACCCGATTCCGCTGCTCAAATTTGCCGCCCCAAAACCCGGCATGACGGTGCTCGATATGGGCGCCGGCGGCGGCTACTCGACCGAATTGATGGCGCGCGCGGTGGCGCCGAACGGCAAGGTGTACGGCCAATATCCAGCGGACGGACCGCAGAGGGCCATCGACGCCTTCAATGCGCGGTTGAAGACGCCGGCCATGAGCGACGCGGCCGCCGACTTCCGGCCGTTCGACGATCCGATCGCGCCCGATATGCCGCCGCTCGATCTGATCACCTTCCTGTTCTATTACCACGACACGACCTACATGACCGTCGATCGCGCGGCGATGGACCGCAAGATGTTCGCAGCGCTCAAGCCCGGCGGCTATCTGGTGCTCGCCGATCATGCCGCCGCGCCCGGCGCCGACATCTCGGTCGGCAAGTCGTTGCATCGCATCGACGAAGCCATCGTGCGCAAGGAGCTCGAAGCGGCCGGCTTCAAGTTCGTCGCCGAGGGCGATTTCTGGCGCGTGCCCGGCGACACCCACGACTTCTCCAGCCTGCGGCCGCCGTCGCCGGTCGATGCCTTCGTGCTGAAATATCAGAAGCCGATGTGACGTCATTCCGGGGCCGAGCGCAGCGAGGAGCCCGGAATCCATAGCCACTGGTCGCGCAGAACAGGCGCTGAAATTCTTCTGTGGGACAGGGGCTATGGATTCCGGGCTCGCGCCTTCGGCGCGCCCCGGAATGACGGCTATTACTGCAGCTGGTCTTTGATCTTTTCGATACCGGCGTTGACGCACTCCGAGTCGACGCCTGGCGATCCGGACACCCCGGCGGCGCCGATCACGTCATTGCCGACTTTGATCGGCACGCCGCCGTCGATGGCGATGATGCTCGGCAACGTCACCTGCTGGTGCGCGACCGAAGCGGGGTCCAATAATTTCTTGGCGTAATCCGCTGACGGCATCTTGAAGGTATTGGCGGTGTAGGCCTTGCGCCGCGCATTCTCCACGGTGTGCGGACCGGCGCCGTCGCCGCGCATCGCAACCAAAGTTTCGCCGTCGCGATCGACGACCACGGCCGAGGTGGCATAGCCCTTGGCCAGGCAGGCCTGCATCGCGCCCTCGGCGACCGCCAGTGCCATCTCGTGCGACAGGTCCTTGCGCATGATGAGGGCTGCGCTGGCGGGAAGCGGCGCGGCGAAGAGGCAGGCGATGGCGGCAAAGCCGAGACGATGAGCAAGCGACATTGTTGTGTTTCCTCCAACGGAATTGCATCCGCCGCAAAATCAACAGCGGAGGCGAGACCCTATTCCATTTTTGGCGGCGGAAACGCGACGTCTGGGTGTCGCCCGCTCAATACGGCGTGAACGCGAGCATGATCCGGAAAAGTGGGCACCGGTTTTCCGAAAAGATCATGCTCCTTCAAGATGCTAGAGCAGTCGGTTCAGCATGAAGCGATTGCTCTAGCGCCCGTAATAGGGCTGCGGCTGTCCGTAATACTGCTGCTGGCCGTAGTACGGCTGTGGCTGCTGCCCATAAGAGGGCTGAGCGTAATAACCCTGACCATACGCGCGCTGACCGTAGACCGGCGGCGGCTGGGGCGGCAGCTGTTGGGCATAGCCCGGCTGCTGCTGGCTATAGCCAGGCGGGGGCGGCGGCGGCGCGATCGGCAGCGGCTGCGGCGAATAGACGGTTTCGGCGTCCGGCAGGCGGGCCCGCGCCACCGGGGCGGTGTCGCCGCCCGGGGTGCGGCCGGTGACGGTGACGCTGGTATTGGCCATGCCTTCGGCCTTCACCAGGTTGAACAGCACCGTGGCATTGGCCGGCGCCAGCCGCACGCATCCGTGCGACACCGCAAGCCCCAGATGCTTGACGTCGAAGAAGCCGTGGATGGCGTGGCCGTGCAGGTCGAAGAACATGGTGTGCGGCATCGGCGCATTGTCCCACTCCTGGGAGAAGTGGTCGGCGTCCATGCGGTTCACCTTGAAAGTGCCGTTGGGCGTGTCGTAGCCGGGCCGGCCGGTCGACACCGGCCACGTGTAGCGCTGCGCGCCGTCGACCGCGACCGACATCTGCTGCGCGTTCTTGTCGATGGCGATATCAATAGTGGCGAACGCGGCCGAGGCGCACGGTAGCGCCAGCGCCGCGGCCAGAAGCGAGGCGGGGAGGAGAGTGACGGGACGCATCGTTGACACCTGATCGGGCGGAAGGGGCTCGGTTATTAGAAGTGTCTCGCGGCCAAATGGTTCAGATCAAGAGCATAAAGCCGCCGCCCGGCAAAATGGTGAACGGATTGCGGCGGGATTGGTGAGGGGGGTGGAGCGCAGCCGTCATTCCGGGGCCGAGCGAAGCGAGGAGCCCGGAATCCATAACCCCTGCGCCGGGATTATGGATTCCGGACTTGCCGCTTCGCGGCAATCCGGAATGACGGCTCAGTGCCGCTTGAAATACTGCACCGCGCGCTCATGCTTTTCGGCGGCGGCGCGGCTGCTGAAGGTGCCG
>JBEKKM010000033.1:0-33800 GCA_050010715.1 Xanthobacteraceae bacterium
CGCCGTCGGGCAGCCAATGCGGCGTTGCCACTTTCATCGACCGGCAGCTCGCCGGCGCCTATGGCGGCGGCGCACGGCTTTATCGCGACGGCCCGTTCGTCAAGGCCAAGCCGGAGCTCGGCTACCAGCTGCCGCTCAATCCGCGCGAGTTTTTTCGCGCCGGCATTGCCGCGGCCAACGACTGGTCGCGCAAGACCTATGGCAAGGATTTCGACCGCCTCGCCGACGCCGACCGCGAAGCGGCGCTCAAGGCCATGGAAGCCGGCAAGGCGGAATTTTCCGGCTTTTCCAGCCGCATGTTCTTCAACGCGCTGCTCGAGCTGAGCATGGAAGGCTTTTTCGCCGACCCGATCTATGGCGGCAACCGCGACATGGCGGCGTGGAAGATGGTCGGCTATCCGGGCCTGCCGGCGACCTATCGCGAGGACATCAAGAAATATTTCGGCAAGAAATACGACAAGCCGCCGCGCTCGATTGCGGATTTTTCTTGAGGGAGATGCGCCATGACCATCACGCTCAAGGAAACCGATGCAGTCGTCATCGGGGTGGGCTGGACCGGATCGATCCTCGCCCGCGAACTGACCAAGGCCGGCCTTCACGTCGTCGGCCTCGAACGCGGCGCCAAGCGCATGCCGGGCGAGGATTTCACCATTCCTTCGGTGCGCGACGATCTCAAATACGCGGTGCGGCAGGAATTGTTCCAGGACACGCAGCTTGAAACCGTGTCGCTGCGCCATTCGCCGGCGGAGACGGCGCTGCCAATCCGCCGCCTCGGCTCGTTCCTACCCGGCACCGATCTCGGCGGCGCCGGCGCCCATTGGAACGGTATGACCTGGCGCTGGCTGCCGTCGGACCACAAGCTGCGCACGCATATCATCGAGCGCTACGGCAAGAACGCAATTCCCGAAGACATGACGATCGAAGACTTGCCGGTCTCCTATGACGAGCTCGAGCCGTACTACGACAAGTTCGAGAAGCTGTGCGGGGTTTCCGGCAAGGCCGGCAATTTACGCGGCAAGCTCATCGACGGCGGCAACATGTTCGAAGGCCCGCGGCAGAACGAATATCCCAATCCGCCACTCGCCAAGAGCATGGCCGGCACCATCATGGACGAGGCGTCACGCAGCCTCGGCTATCATCCGTTTCAGGCGCCGTCGAGCAATGCCAGCGAGGTCTACACCAATTTCGAAGGCCAGACGCTCGGCGCATGCGAATATTGCGGCCACTGCGAGCGCTTCGGCTGCGAAGCCAATGCCAAAGCGTCGCCGAACGTCTGCATCCTGCCGGCGCTGTTGGCGGACCCAAAATTCGAGCTGCGCACCCACGCCCAGGTCAAAGAACTTGTCTACGACAAGGCGGCGCGCAAGGTGACGGCGGTGCGCTACGTCGATACGCGAACCGGCGAAGAATACGAGCAGCCCGCCGGCATCGTCATCCTCGGCGCCTACGTCTTCAACAACGTGCTCTTGATGCTCACCGCGGGCATCGGCGAGGCTTACGACTACAAGACCGGCAAAGGCGCCGTCGGCAAGAACTACTGCTATCAGGTCAGCGGCAACGCGGTGACGGTGTTCTTCCAGGACAAGGAGATCAATCCGTTCATGGCGGCGGGCGCCCACGGCGTCCTGATCGACGACTTCAACGGCGACAATTTCGATCACGGCGGCCTTGGCTTCTTCGGCGGCGCCTGGATTCAGGCCGGCCCGACCAATGGCCGCCCGATCGCGACCCGCCCGGTGCCGCCCGGCACGCCGCGCTGGGGTAGCGATTGGAAAGCGGCGACGGCGAAATGGTACAACCACGCCTTCTCGATCGGCGCGTCGGGCTGCAACTACGCCCACCGCGAGAATTTCCTCGATCTCGATCCGACTTATCGCGACGCGCTCGGCCGGCCGCTCATTCGCATGTCGTATAATTTCCGCGACAACGACTACAAGCTTGCGGACTATGTCGGCGGCGTGCTCGGGCGGCTGGCCAAAGCCATGAACCCGACAGTCATGAGCACGCCGAGCGTGAAGAAGGGCGACTACAGCGTCGTGCCCTACCAGTCGACCCACAATACCGGCGGCACCATGACCGGGGCCGATTCAAAAACCAGCGTCGTCAACCGCTATCTGCAATCCTGGGACGCCGACAATCTGTTCGTCATGGGCGCCTCGGTGTTTCCGCAGAACGCGTCATACAATCCGACCGGCCTCGTCGGCGCGCTGGCCTATTGGTCGGCGAATGCGATCACCACGCAATATCTCAAAAGCCCCGGTCCGCTGGTTCACGCCTGATTAGCGCCGCCTGGGCGGCGCTTTTAGAATCGTGCGCCGTCACCGCGGCACGATCGGCGGCGAAGCCATCGGATCGGACTGCGCCGCCGGATGGCTCGGATAGTTCGCTGCCGTCAGGGTCTCCGCATTGCCGGCGCGATAAACGATGATGCCGGCGGCGACGAAGGCGAACAGCACGGCCGCCAGGAACCAGTAACCGGTCGCATCCGGACCCCGTTCGGAATCGAGCCTAGGTTCAAGTCCGTAGCTGTCATGATCGAAATCGGGGTTTTTCATGGGCTGGCCCATGGGGGCCTCACTTTCATGAAGGCAATGGAACAACGCGCGACAGCCCTTTCATAACGCGTGGGCAGACATGCAAAGTTCCAACGCGTGGAATTCCCCGCAGTTCCCACGGCCCATTCCGGTCGGCTCCGGTTAGGTCTATTGTTATTCCAATAACAATCGGCAGCGCCGCCGGCAGGGGAGGGTTCGATGACCGACGAGACGATTCCACGCCGGAAATTTCTTGTGGGAGCCGGTCTTGCCGGCACTGCCGTCGCAACCGGCTTGACCCAGACCACGCCTGCGGAAGCGCAGACGCCGGCCGCGCCCGCCGCGCCGGCAGCAGCGCCGTCGCCGCAAGCGGAGCCGCTGCTTCTGCTCAACGAGACCGAGCACGCCTTCGTCGTCGCCGCGGTCGACACGATCATCCCGGCCGACGAGCTGTCGCCCTCGGGCAGCGATTGCGGCTGCGCCACCTATATCGACCGCCAGCTCGCCAGCGCCTGGGGTGGCGGCGCCAAAATGTATCGCGCCGGCCCTTATTTCAAAGGCAAGCCGGAGCAGGGTTACCAATTGCCGCTGACGCCGGCCGAATTCTTCACCACCGGCATCGGCGCCGCCAACGCCTGGTCGCGCAAGACTTACGGCCGGGATTTTGACCGGCTCGATCCGGACAAGCGCATCGA
This sequence comes from Xanthobacteraceae bacterium, assembly GCA_050010715.1. Lineage (GTDB taxonomy): Bacteria > Pseudomonadota > Alphaproteobacteria > Rhizobiales > Xanthobacteraceae > BOG-931. The sequence goes on from JBEKKM010000033.1 coordinate 3,230, forward strand.
GGCGCTCACGGCGATGCAGGAGGGCAAGGCCGCGTTCGAGAATTTCAATTCGCGCGCTTTCTTCGCCCGGCTGCTGGCGCTGACCATGGAAGGGTTCTTCGGCGATCCGATCTATGGCGGCAACCGCAACAAGGCGTCGTGGCGGATGCTCGGCTTCCCCGGCCTGCCGGCGACCTATGCCCACCTCATCGATGAATATCGCGACAAACGCTACGTCGCCGAGCCGCAATCCATTGCGGACTTCTCGTAAAGGAGGCCGACATGGTGACGCGATTGAAGGACGTCGATGCGGTCACGATCGGGCTGGGTTGGACCGGCGCCATCATGGCGCGCGAACTGACCAAAGCCGGCCTGAACGTCGTCTCCCTGGAAAAGGGCCAGGACCGCATTCCCGGCGAGGATTTCATCCTGCCGCAGGTGCGCGACGAAGTTCGCTACGGCCAACGGCTCGAATTGATGTGGGACAATTCGATCGACACGCTGACGTTCCGCAATTTTGCCAACGAACAGGCGCTGCCGATCCGCCGCATCGGCGCGTTCCTGCCGGGCGAGGGCGTCGGCGGCTCCGGCATCCATTGGGGCGGCCTGCACTGGCGCTTCCTGCCGTCGGATTTCCGCATCCGCAGCGCGCTCATCGAGCGCTATGGCGCGAGCGCGCTTCCCGACGGCATGACCATCCAGGATTGGCCGGTCAGCTATGACGAGATGGAGCCGTTCTACGACCGTTTCGACAAGATCTGCGGCGTGTCCGGAAAAGCCGGAAACTTGCGCGGCAACAAGGTCGACGGCGGCAATGTCTTTGAAGGCCCGCGCAGCGATCACTATCCGAACGCGCCGATCAAATCGAGCAATGCCGCCCTGATGTTCGGCGAGGCGGCAAAGAGCCTCGGCTATCATCCGTTCCCGGCGCCGATTGCGATCGCCAGCGCGCCCTATAGCAATGCCGAAGGCGTGGCGCTGGGGGCTTGCGAATATTGCGGCTATTGCAACCGCATCGCTTGCGAGACCAACGCCAAAGCGTCGCCGAACTCCACCATCCTGCCGGCGCTCCGCCTCGATCCGAAATTCGAAATCCGCACCCGCTGCTTCGTTACCAAGCTCAACTACGACAAGGATGCCAAGAAAGTCGTGAGCGTGTCCTACACCGACATGCGCACCGGCGAGGAATACGAGCAGCCCGCCGGCATCGTGCTGCTGACGTCTTACGTGTTCTCAAACGTGCAGCACATGCTGCTCGCCGGCATCGGCGAGCCTTACGATCACGCAACCGGCAAAGGCGTTGTCGGCAAGAACTACGCCTATCAATTCGAAGCCGGCGCCAATGCCTTCTTCGAGGACAAGGAGCTCAATCCGTACTGGGGCTCCGCCGGCATGGGCATGGTCATCGACGACTTCAACGGCGAGACTTTTGATCACGGCGGGCTCGGCTTCTTCGGCGGCGGCTACATCATGGGCAACACCGCGGGCGCGCCGCCGATCGCCGGCCGCACCGTGCCGCACGGCACGCCCGAATGGGGCTCGGAATGGAAGCGCGCGACGGTGAAGTGGTATTACCACGCCGCGCGTTTCAATACGCAGGGCTCGGTCTATGCCAACCGCGACAACTACATGGACCTCGACCCGATCTACAAAGACGCGCTCGGCCGGCCGCTGATCCGGCTTACCTACAATCCGCCCGATAACGAATTCAAAATGTCGGCCTATCTGCTGCAAAAGCTCGAGGGCGTCATCAAGGCGATGAATCCGACGCACTACGAGATGCATCCGCGGCCAAAAACTTTTACCGTCGTGCCCTATCAATCGACCCACAATACCGGCGGCACCATGATGGGCGCCGATCCGAAGGGAAGTGTGGTCAATCGCTACCTGCAGGCCTGGGACGCCCATAACCTGTTCGTCCAGGGCGCCTCGGTGTTTCCGCAGCAGCACGGCTACAATCCGACCGGCACGGTGGGCGCGCTGGCCTATTGGTCGGCGAATGCAATTACGACCAAGTATCTCAAGAACCCGGGACCGTTGGTCCACGCCTAGGGGGGAATAATGCAAACGAAGAAAACGGGCGCCCTTATCGGCGCCGCGGCCGCCGTCGTGCTCATGGCCGTCGCCGCTATGCCGGCCTTCGCCGCCGACGCCAATCACGGCAAGGCGGTATTCCAAACCTGCGCCGCCTGTCACAGCGACAAGCCGGACGCGATCGGGCCTAGTCTGCGCGGCGTGTACGGCCGCAAATCCGCGGCGCTCCCCGATTTCCGCTACTCCAACGCCATGATGCGCGCCAACCTCACCTGGGACGATGCCAATCTGAAAGCCTACATCAGGGACCCGCAGGCCAAGGTGAAAGGCAACCGCATGCCGTTCGGCGGCTTGAGCAACGCAGCGGACATCGACGACGTCATCGCTTATTTGAAGGATTACAAGTAGCTAGCCGCAGCTTATGAGGGCATGTCGGGACCTGCCGGCCGCGCCACTTCAGCCATAGAAAAACCCCCCCGGATCATGTAGAGACCGCCGCGGCTGCCTATATCAAGCGCGGGCGGCAGGCGGAAATCATCGATGCTGAGCGTCATTATCGTCATCCACCTCATGCTGGTCCTCGGCCTGATCGGCGTCGTGCTGTTGCAAAAGTCCGAGGGTGGCGGACTGGTCAGCTCGACCAGCGGCTTCATGACCGGCCGCGGCACCGCGAACGTTTTGACGCGCACCACGGCATTTCTGGCCGCCGGCTTCTTCGTCACCAGCCTGTTGCTGTCGTGGATCGCGGGTTTCGAGCGCAAGCCGACCTCGATCATCCATACCGGCGGCGAACCGGCCCAGGAAACGCCCGGCGCCCCGCCGGCGGCACCCCCCATCAGTGGCGGTGGCGGCGTTCTCGACCTGCTCAAGAAAGGCCCGGCCGGAAACACGGCGCCGGCGCCCGCTCCGGCCCCCAGCGGACCGCAAGTGCCGCAGTCGCAATAGCCGACTTCGCTACCCATCTAAGGCTGCGATGAGCGGGCCGTGCGATGACTTTCGGCATCGCCTGAGGATTTCGGTTGAAGTCTTTACGGCTCAAGTGGTTTTAGGCGTTGGCTCGGGCCAGTTTGCGATGCGCGGCAGATATTCCGGAAAATCGCTCGTCGAATCGTATTCGGAGGGTTAAAGGTTAAGTCCCATGGCGCGGTACATCTTCATCACCGGCGGCGTGGTCTCCTCACTTGGCAAAGGTCTCGCTTCCGCAGCGCTGGGCGCGCTGTTGCAGGCGCGCGGCTACAAGGTCCGCCTGCGCAAGCTCGACCCCTATCTCAACGTCGATCCGGGCACCATGTCGCCGTACCAGCATGGCGAGGTTTTCGTCACCGACGACGGCGCCGAGACCGATCTCGACCTCGGCCATTACGAGCGCTTCACCGGCCGGCCTGCCACCCGCAGCGACAACATCACCACCGGCCGCATCTACCAGGACATCCTCACCAAGGAACGGCGCGGCGACTATCTCGGCGCCACCATCCAGGTCATTCCCCACGTCACCAACGCGATCAAGGATTTTATCCGCGACGGCAACGAGGATTTCGACTTCGTGCTGTGCGAGATCGGCGGCACTGTCGGCGACATCGAAGGCCTGCCGTATTTCGAAGCCATCCGGCAGATGGGCAACGATCTGCCGCGCGGGCATGCCATCTACATCCACCTGACCTTGATGCCGTTCATCCCGAGCGCGGGGGAGCTGAAAACCAAGCCGACCCAGCACTCGGTGCGCGAACTGCGCGCCATCGGCATCCAGCCCGACATTCTGCTCTGCCGCAGCGATCGGCCGATTCCGGAAAGCGAGCGCAGGAAGCTCGCGCTGTTCTGTAATGTGCGCGAAAGCGCCGTGATCGAGGCGCTGGACGTTGACAATATCTACGCCGTACCCGAGGCCTATCACGCCGCCGGTCTCGACAACGAGGTGCTCGCCGCCTTCGGTATCGAAAACCCGCCGCCGCCCGATCTCGCCACCTGGCATCTGATCAACGAGCGCATCCGCAACCCGGAAGGCGACGTCACCATCGCCATCGTCGGCAAATATACCGGGATGAAGGACGCCTATAAGTCGCTGATCGAGGCGCTGTCCCACGGCGGCGTCGCCAACAAGGTCAAGGTCAAGCTCGACTGGATCGAGAGCGAGGTGTTCGAGAACGAGGACCCGGCGCCGTTCCTCGAACATGTCGACGGCATTCTGGTGCCGGGCGGGTTCGGCCAGCGCGGCGCCGAAGGAAAGATCCTCGCCGCGCAATTCGCCCGCGAGCGCAAGGTGCCGTATTTCGGCATCTGCTTCGGCATGCAGATGGCGGTGATCGAGGCGGCGCGCAATCTCTGCGGCATCGAGCAGGCCAACTCCACCGAATTCGTTCCCACCAGCGAGCCGGTGGTCGGCCTGATGACCGAATGGATGAAGGGCAACGAATTGCAGAAGCGCGGCATGGTCGGCGACCTCGGCGGCACCATGCGGCTCGGCGCCTATCCGGCCATGCTGGCGCGCGGCTCCCGCGTCGCCGACATCTATCACTCAACCGAAATCTCCGAGCGCCACCGCCACCGCTACGAGGTCAACACCGCCTACAAGGACCGCCTGGCGCAGCACGGCATGCGCTTTTCCGGCATGTCGCCGGACGGTCTATTGCCGGAGATCATCGAATACGACGATCACCCCTGGTTCATCGGCGTGCAATTCCACCCCGAGCTGAAATCGCGCCCGTTCGCGCCGCACCCGCTGTTCTCGTCCTTCATCGGGGCGGCGGTGGAGCAGAGCCGGCTGGTGTAATAACGTCATTCCGGATTGCCGCGTAGCGGCAAGTCCGGAATCCATAATCACGGACGGTGGTTATGGATTCCGGGCTCCTCGCTTCGCTCGGCCCCGGAATGACAAACAAGGGAGGAAAACCATGATCTACGAACAACGCATCTACACCTGCATCCCCGGCCGGCTGCCGGCGCTGCTCAAGCGGTTCGAGGAGCACACCCTGAAAATCTGGGACAAGCACGGCATCAAGCAAGCCGGCTTTTGGACCGTGTTGGTCGGCGAGGGCAGCCAGGACCTGCATTACATGCTCGCGTGGGATTCGCTCGCCGAGCGCGAGAGGATATGGAACGTATTTCAGGCCGATCCGGCGTGGCATAAGGCGCGCGATGAGAGCGAGAAGGACGGGCCGATCATCGCCAATATCAAAAGTGCATTCCTGCGGCCGACTGCATTCTCCGCATTGAAGTGAGAAGGCCGGTACATCACAGTGCCTGCTGATTAAAATCCTGCCGCTGAAGTCACGCCATGAGCCGCCAATTTTGCTTTGGCGAATGCGGCTCTGCGCCCGGTCGCGCATTCGCCGGTCAGGCTAATCGCAAAAGCCCGATCAAGTGCCCATTCTGCTATAACTACCGGCGTCTGCTGTAAACCGAAAATTCTGACGCTCGACGGACCGCTGCGGGCCTCTCGACTGCCAAGATCGAGCCGTGCGCCGGGGCCGACATTCTCTCTCCGCACGGGAGCATTGCATTATAGGTTGCATTTCACTAAACTTCAATTGTAAATTTGACTGCCAAATTGGCAAAAGCGTCATCTGAGTGTCGGAGGCTTGCCTCGCTTGCTCGTCAATATCGAACTTGCCGTCTGATCAACTCGTTTCCGTTTTCACGGAGTGACCCATGGCAATCAATTTCACCGATCATGGCGGGACCGTCATTCAATTCGTGCGCGTCTACCTCATCTTCTGGGGCAGCGCCTGGGCGAGTAATCCGCCGCCCACACCTACGACCGCGCAGGTGACCGACGCGGTCAACCGGATCGTGTCCGGCGGTTATCTCACCGGTTTCTCGCAGTATCGTGGGATCGGCCAAGGTTACATCCTCGGCTCCACGACCGTCACCTCAAGCAATCCGCCCAACGGCTTCACCGACACGAACGTTTCGAACTTCATCAGCGGGCTGATCACCGCCGGCACCATTCCCAACCTCGATGCCGACAATCAAACCCTGTACGTCGTGTTCATGCCGAAGGGCGTCAGTGCTTCCAACAGCGGCTTCATCGGCGAGCACACCTATTACACCAACTCTAGCAACCAACGGGTCCATTTCGGCTGGATCACCAACAACGGCACGCTGTCCAGCGTGTCAATCATCACCTCCCACGAGATTGCCGAGTCCATGACCGATGCGGAAGGCAGTGCGGTGCTCGGTGATCCGGGGACTTGCAGCGGCTCGGGTTGGTGTGAAATCGGCGATGTCTGCGAGGCGACCACCGGCACGGTGAATGGCGCCAGCGTGCAATCGCTGTGGTCGGAGTCCGACAAGGCGTGCAAAGTATTCGATTATCCCGCGCAAACATTCCCCTTCGTCGGCAGGCAATTCACCGGAACCGTGGCGGCAAATTCGTCGCACCGCTGGTTCACCTTCAACTGGCCGGCGTGGCAGCAGGTGTACTGGACCGTGATGCCAACGACTGTCAACGCCGCCAACGCGCAACTCACGTGGAACGTCCAGGTGCAACGCGCCTCCGGTGCCTTCATCACTTATTGGATCACCGTCAACAACTCAACCAACGTACCTGTCAACTTCGACGCTCGCTACGAAGTTCTCGGCAGATGGCAATAGGAGACGCGTCATGCAGACCGGTGTTCAATTTCGTGGAACCGTCTCAGCCAACCAGACTCACACCTGGTATACGTTCAATTGGAATCCAGCCTCGCACATCATCTGGACCGTTGTTCCGGACTCCGTCAACACCTCGGCACCCGAGATATCCTGGTCGGTCGCCGTTCAGCTGGCCAGCGCTACCGCCGTCACCTACTGGATCAGCGTCACCAACTCGACCAATGCCAACGTCGATATCGAGGCCCGCTACGCGATCTTTCCTTGACGGCGAGCCGCGCTCGAGCCTCATAGCCTAGTAAAATAGGAAGCCTCCATGCCCGATCCGATCAACGTCCATAACGGCGGCGAAGCTCCACCCGCCGCCAATAGCGTCGCCAACCCTTCTCTCGCTGACGCAAAGCAGGGCGCGCTCATGCAGCTGAACGGCGGTCAGGCGCCTGGATCTGGCGCCGGTGGTCAGCCGCCCGCTGCCGCCACCGCGCCGCAGCCGCAAGCGAATATCGGCGGCGATGTTGTCGGAGCGCCCCCGCTAGGCGGTGGTGTCCGCGGCCAGTAAGGGCGCAAACTGGGAAAGCATTCCGGATTGGTGCGCATCTCGTAAGGTCGGGGTTGGCGCCGGGGGCATGCCGCGGCTCAGGGCGTTCCGGCCCGTTGACCCGGCTCTGCTTGGCCGTCATGGTCGCCGGCAATGACGCCGAAAAATGCCGATCCGAATGCCGTCGTTGCCGTAGGCAAGGTGCGCTTTGGCAATAAGCTACCGCTCGCCTTGATCGCGGGGCCGTGCGCGCTGGAGAGCCGCGCGCATGCTTTCGATATGGCGGCCGCGCTGAAAGAGATCACGGCGCGGCTCAACATCGGCTTCGTCTACAAAACCTCGTTCGACAAGGCGAACCGTACCAGCGCCGCGAGCGCGCGCGGGCTCGGCCTCGACAAGGCGCTGTCGATTTTCGCCGAGCTGCGCGAAAAACTCGGCGTGTCCGTGCTTACCGACGTGCATGAGCCGGAGCAATGCGCGGCGGTCGCCGCGGCGGTCGATATTTTGCAAATTCCGGCGTTTCTGTGCCGGCAAACCGATTTGCTGGTGGCGGCGGCAAAAACCGGGCGCGCCGTCAACGTCAAGAAGGGGCAGTTTTTGGCGCCGTGGGACATGGTCAATGTGGTGCAGAAAATTACCGGCGCCGGCAACGCCAACGTGCTGGTCACCGAGCGCGGCGTGTCGTTCGGCTACAACACGCTGTTGTCCGACATGCGCGCGCTGCCGGTGCTGGCGAAGACCGGCGCGCCGGTGATCTTTGACGCCACGCATTCGGTGCAACAGCCGGGCGGGCAGGGCACGGCTTCCGGCGGCGAGCGCGAATACGTGCCCGTACTGGCGCGCGCGGCCGTGGCCGTGGGCGTCGCCGGGGTCTTCATCGAGACCCACGAGAATCCCGACCGCGCGCCGTCCGATGGCCCAAATATGATTGCGCTCAAGGACATGGAGCTGCTTCTTGCGCGCTTGATGCAATTCGACAAGCTGGCCAAAAGCTGAAGAAGCGCAGCCGCTTATTTGCCGGCGCGCCTATATCGCCAACAACGAGATTTCCCGATTCCGCCCGTCCTCAGAATCGTCAGCCTGGTGATTTTCGCCTCGACGCTGTTCTCGCGCGCCGTCGATCCGGTGATTCCGAAGATCGCCGCCGATCTCTCGATCGACGTGAAAACCGCGGCGCTATTGTCGAGCGCGTTCACGTTTCCCTACGCCCTCATGCAGCCGGCGCTCGGCACCATCGGCGATTTCTTCGGCAAGACCCGGCTGATGAATATCAGCCTCGCCGCCGTGGTGACGACGACGCTGATCTGCGCCTTCGCCAGCAATTTCACGCTGTTGGTGACCATGCGGGTCATCGCCGGCGTCTGCGCCGGCGGCATATTTCCGGTCGGCGTGGCGATCGTCGGCGATCTCGTGCCGGTGCATGCGCGGCAAGTCGCGATCGGCCGGCTCTTGGCGGTGGGATTGACTGGAAATCTGATCGGCGCCGTGATCTCCGGCGCCATCGGCGATCTGCTCGGCTGGCGCGGCGTGTTCTTCTCCATCGGCGGCTTTGGCGCGATCGTGGCGGTGATCGCCTTTTTCGCCTTCCGGGGCTTGAGCACGCCGAAGTCGCGGCCTTTCAATCTCAGCGCCGTGGCGGCAGGATTCCGCGGCGTGTTCGCCGATCCCCGGGCAAAAGTCTGCTTCAGCTCGGTGTTCTTCGAGGGCATCGTCATCCACGGCATGTTTCCCTATGTGGCGCTGTTGCTGCTCGCGAGCGGCGAGACCCACTCCTCCTATGCCGGCCTCATCATCGCCGCGTTCGGTCTCGGCGGAATTATCCTGTCGCTGTCATTGCCGTTCCTGGTCGTGCGGGTCACCGAGCGGCATTTGATGCTGACCGGCGCGTTGTTCGCGGCCATCGCCTTCATCCTGATCGCGCTCAACATGGCCTGGTACATCCAGGCTGCCGTGTTCGTGCTGTTCGGGCTTGGCTTCTACATGCTGCACAATTGCATCCAGGTGCACGTCACCGACCTGTCGCAGACCGCGCGCGGCACCGCGCTGTCGCTGCATTCCTCGGCGTTCTTTTCCGGCCAGGCCATCGGGCCGATCTATTACGGCTTTGCCTTCGGCCATCTCGGCATCGGCGTGCCGCCGCTGATCGGCGCGGGCGTGATATTGGTCATCGGGGTCGTCTGCGCGCGGCTACTGCGGCATCGGCGGTCCGGGCCCGGCCTTGTGGAAGGGCGCTAAATCCCCCATTATCTTACTGTTTCGGCGTGGGGTGCCGCGCGGAAAAGGCGCGGCTGAGATCAAACCCATCGAACCTGTCTGGGTCATTCCAGCGAAGGGAGCCGCCTCTGACGCAAAAGCTTCCCCATATCGGCAAAAAGCCGCACGTCGCCATCATCGGCGCCGGTGTCGTCGGCCTGGGCATCGCCTGGCGGCTCGCCGGCCGCGCGACGGTCGTGGTGTTCGACCGCGGCCAGGCCGGAGCCGGCGCGAGCCATGCTGCGGCCGGCATGCTGGCGGCGTGCTGCGAGGCTGAGCCCGGCGAGGAGGCGCTGGTCGCGCTCGGCCGCGACAGCCAGGCGCGCTGGCCGGCCTTTGCCGACGAGCTGTTGCGCGCTAGCGGCATTGACGTCGAATTGCGACGCGAGGGCACGCTGCTGCTCGCCTTGACCGCCGACGATCAGGCGGAAATCGCCCATCGTTTGGAGTTTCAGCGCAGTCTCAGCCTGCCGCTCGAATGGCTGTCGGCCGCCGACACGCGGAAACGGGAACCGCATCTGGCGGGAAAAATCGCAGGCGCGCTGTTTTCGCCGCAGGATCATCAGGTCGACAATCGAAAGCTCGTTCAGGCGCTGCGCATCGCCGCCGAAACTGCCGGCGTGACAATTCACGAGCACCAGCCGGTCAAGGAGATTGCCGTGCACGACGGCAAGGCGACCGGTGTCGTGTTCGAAGACGGCACGTCCGAGCGCGCCGATGTCGTGGTGCTTGCCGCCGGCGCGTGGTCGCGCACGATTGCGGGATTGCCGCCGGATCGCCGGCCGCCGGTGCGCCCCGTAAAAGGGCAGATGCTGGCGCTGCGCATGGATGCCAAAGCGCCGCTCATCGATCACGTGTTGTGGGCGCCGGGCGCCTATCTGGTGCCGCGGCGCGACGGCCGGCTGATCGTCGGCGCCACCGTCGAGGAAAAAGGTTTTGACGATACGATCACCGCCGGCGGCGTGATGGCGCTGCTCGATGCCGCGTGGCGCGCGGTGCCGGCGGTCGAGGAATTGCCGATCGACGAAATCTGGGTCGGCCATCGGCCGGGCAGTCGCGACGACGCGCCGATCCTCGGCCCAGGTCCTCTCGAGGGGCTGTTTTACGCCACTGGTCATCACCGCAACGGCATTCTGCTCGCGCCGGTCACCGCCGACGCCATGGCGCGGCTCATTCTCGACAATGTCGTCGAGCCGGCGATCCGGCCGTTCGGTCTCGAACGTTTTCTGCCGGCGCGGGCGGCGGAGTAGGAGAGCGCGCGATGACGCTAGCCGAGATCCGCGTCAACGGCGAGAGCGAGCCGTTCGTCGCGCCAAAAACCCTCGAAACGCTGCTGGCCGAAAAAACCGTCGATACCGGGCAGCGCGGCATCGCGGTCGCGCTCAACGGCGCCGTCGTGCCGCGCGCGGCGTGGCCGGCGACGCGGCTCAATCCCGGCGACAGCATCGAGATCGTGCGCGCGCGGCAAGGCGGTTAGGAGCAGAAAAATGTCCGATCCTCTCGTCATTGCCGGCCAAAAATTCTCCTCGCGGCTGTTTCTCGGCACCGCCGGCTATCCCAATCGCAAGATCATGCTGGACGCGATCGCCGCGAGCGGCACCGAAATGGTCACCGCCTCGATCCGCCGCATCTGCCTCGCCGGCGACGACGAAAGCCTGATCGATGTGCTGGCCGGCCGCGTCCGCTTTTTGCCCAACACCGCCGGCTGCCAGACCGCCAAGGATGCCGTGCTGACCGCCGAGCTGGCGCGCGAAGCGCTGGATACCAATTGGGTCAAGCTCGAAGTGATCGGCGACCGCGAGCTGCTCTATCCCGACGTCGAGGAATTGGTGCGTGCGACGCAGACTTTGGTGCAGCAGGGTTTTGTCGTGCTGCCGTATTGCACCGAGGACCCGGTGACGTGCCGAAAACTCGCCGATGCCGGCGCCGCGGCGGTGATGCCGATGGGTTCGCCGATCGGCTCGGGGCTGGGTATTTCCAATCCGCATCTGATCGAGCTCGTCTGCGCCCGCTCGCCGGTGCCGGTGGTGCTCGATGCCGGCATCGGCACCGCCTCCGACGCCACACTCGCCATGGAGCTCGGCTGCGCCGCGGTGCTGGTCAACACCGCGGTGTCGAAAGCGCGCGATCCGGTGATGATGGCAAGCTCCATGCGCGCCGCGGTGGAAGCGGGGCGGCTGTCCCGGCTCGCCGGCCGCATCGCCAAGCGCAGCCACGCCGAGCCTTCGAGCCCGCAGTTCGGGCTGGTGGGGACGTAACTCCAAGCTAAGATCGGCGGCATGATTGCGCGCCGCCGCTTCCTTCATCTCGCCGGTGCCCTCGCCACGTCGTCCGCAATTTCGCGGATCGCGGCGGCGCAAACCTATCCGTCGCGGCCGCTGCGCTGGATCGTGCCATTCCCGGCCGGCGGCAGCACCGATCTCATCGCGCGGTTGCTGGGCGAGTGGCTTGCGGCCCGGCTCGGCCAGCCGGTCGTCATCGAGAACAAGCCGGGCGGCGGCACCAATATCGCCGTGCAGGCGATCGTCAACGCGCCGGCCGACGGTTACACGCTGCTGTTCGCGGTGGCCACGAATGTGATCAATCCGTCGCTCTACAAATCGCTGCCGTTCGACTTCCAGCGCGACATTGCGCCGGTGGCGGGGCTCGCCGAATTGCCGCTGGTGTTTGATGTCACCCCGGCGCTGCCGGCCAGCACCGTGGCGGAGTTCATCGCTTACGCCAAGGCCAATCCCGGCAAGATCAACTTTGCCTCGTTCGGCGCGCGCACCATCAGCCATCTGGCCATCGAGCTGTTCAAGATTTCGGCCGGCATCGACGTCGTGCACGTGCCCTATCAAGGCGGCGCGCCGATGCTGACCGATCTGTTGAGCGGCCGCATCCAGGCCGGCATCGACGCGCTGCCGAACTCGCTGCCGCACGTCAAGTCGGGCGGCGTGCGGGCGCTGGCGGTGCTGTCGGCGAAGCGGACGCCCGCACTGCCAAACGTGCCGACCATGGGCGAGACGATTGCCGGCTTCGAGGTCACGCCATGGACGGCGCTTGGCGTTCCAAGCGGCACGCCGAACGCGATCGTCGAGCGGCTCAACCGCGAGATCAATGCGGGCCTCGCCGATCCCGGCATCCGCGCGCGCATGGCCGAAGTCGGCGGCGTGCCGCTGATTTATTCGCCCGCCGAATTGCGGGTGCTCATGGCGCGCGATGCCGCCAAGTGGGCGAGGGTGGTGGAGCGGGCGGGGATCAAGCCGGAGTAAACGCGGCGAAGCCGGTCACGCCATCATCTCCCGCACCAGCGGCATCACCTTGGTGCCGTATAGCTCGATGCTGCGCATCAGCTTGTCGTGGGGCAGCGTGCCGGAACTGTACTTCATGTCGAAGCGCGCGATGCCGAGCGCCTTCGCGGTCGCCGCGATCCGGCGCGCCACGGTCTCCGGCGCGCCGACATAGAGCGAGCCGCCATCGGCCTCTTGGTCGAAATGCGCCCGCGTCACCGGCGGCCAGCCGCGCTCGGCGCCGATGCGGTCGCGCATGCCCTTGTGGTGCGGCCAAAGCTCTTCGCGGGCTTGCGCGTCGGTGTCCGCGACATAGCCGTGGGAATGCAGGCCGATGGGTTTTACCGGGCGGCCGAGCTGCGCATAAGCGCGCTTATAGAGGTCGATGAAGGGCATGAATCGCCGCGGGTCGCCGCCGATGATGGCCAGCATTAACGGCAGGTCATAACGCGCGGCGCGGACAACGGATTCCGGACTGCCGCCGACGCCGATCCAGGTTTTGAGCGGCGGCTTGTCCAGCGGCGGAAAAACCCGCTGGCTGACGAGCGGTGGCCGCAAGTTGCCCTGCCACGTCACCGGCTCCTGCTTGAGCAGCGCAGCGAACAGATCGAGCTTTTCCTCGAACAGCGCCTCGTATTGCGCCAGATCGAACCCGAACAGCGGAAACGACTCGGTGAACGAGCCGCGCCCCAGCGTCACCTCGGCGCGTCCGTTCGAGGCGGCGTCGACCGTGGCGAAACGCTCGAAGACGCGAATGGGATCGTCGGATGAGAGCACCGTCACCGCCGAGCCGAGCAAGATCCGCGTGGTGCGTCCGGCGATGGCCGCGAGCACGACCTCGGGCGCCGATATGGCGAAATCCGGACGATGGTGCTCGCCGACGCCGAAGGCATCGATGCCGAGCCGGTCCGCCAGCGCCGCCTGCTCGATCACCTCACGGATGACTTGCGCATGGCTGTTGAGGCGGCCATCGGGGCCGGCGGTGATATCGCCGAATGTATCGAGCCCGAATTCCATTAGTGCGCAGCAACCAGGATGTTTTTTCAAGAAATCAGGGGAATGGCCATGCTCAAAACTAACGAGGCGCCGCCATCAGCGGCGCCTCGCGCGCGATTTCGTCAACCCGAGCAGTCATCAGCGGCAAGATGATGAAGTGAGGATCAATCCGTTGAAGCGGTCAAGCCGGGCAGACGGACAAGCCCGAGCAATAGGCCAGCGTGTATCCGGCCTTTTCGCTTCCGGCCGCGGCCTCCAGGGCCTCGTCGGAGACCTCATAGCCGGGAAGCTCTTCAATCTGGTCGAGTGCGATCGTAGCGTCGTTCATGATAGTCATCCTTTTGTTCGCCAGTGTCGGTGAATAGGAGTATTTAACCATCGGCGGCAGCCGGTGTAAAGTCTAGGCAATGATGCAGCATTGTGCCGCAGGTGACTGATTTACCGAGATAAATCGTGCAATTTTCACGCCCAATTTTTGTCAGCTTACGGCGCATTGCGCGCGCGGTTCGGGCGCAGTTGCCTTAACAATTGGCAGTCGTGATTGTGCAAGGTTTCGCTGCGGTATGACGCTGCCGGACGCGGTGACTTAGGGTGCCGCAGCAATAGGGTGATCGCGTTGGGCCGCGTGGCCCGATCGGAGAGAGCAATCGGATGGACGCATTTTACGATCGGCTGGCTGTTCGGGCCGCAACGCTGGACGAAGTCCTGTCCGACGATTTCGAGCCGCTGCCCGGTCAGAAAGGCGACGCCGATCTGGCTGCGCGGCGGCTTGCGGCATGGTGCCGCGCGTGCGCCAGCGGCGACTGGTCGCTGTTCGGTCGGCGGCTCGATCGCGACGGCTTGGCATTTGCGCCGGTATTGGCGAGACTCGCCGCCGTTCGCCGTACGTCCGCTGCTCTGCCATCATGGATCGAGGACGCCGTCTGGGTCGAAGCGGCGTTGCAAGACACCGGCGGCAATGCAACGCCACTTGCGGTTTCCGACAAAACCGATCCGTGTGCGTTCGAAGAGCTTTTCACGTCATTGGTGGCGCAGGCCGACACGCGGCTTTGGTCGGGACTCGAAGTGCGGGTCGGCGATAACCTGAACGAAGCCGCGCGCGCGTCGCTGCGCCTGGCGCTGCTTCGGGAGCTCTCCAGCCTCGGCACGGCGGCGCTCTACGAGCGCTTCGCCAAGGCGCGCAATGCCAGTTCATCGCAACCCGATGCAGCGGGTCCAGCGCCGCGCAACGGCACCGCGCTCTACGATCGCTTCGTCGCCGACATGCAAGCCGGCGGTTGGCGGCGGCTGTTCGAAGACAAGCCGGTGCTGCTGCGGCTGTTCGCCACCATCACGCGGCAGTGGATCGACACCTCGCGCGAAATGGTCTTGCGTCTCGATGCCGATCTTGCCGTGATCCGCCGCGATATTCTTCATTCCGGCAATGCCGGACGCGTTGCCGGATTTGAAGGCAATCTCTCCGATCCGCACAATAACGGCCGCTCGGTTCGGATCATAAGCTTCGCGGACGGTGCGCGTGTCGTCTATAAGCCGAAGGATCTGCGGCTCGATGCCTCCTGGCACGCCTTGGTCGAGCGCTTGAACGGCGCCCAAGCCCCGATCGAGCTCGAAGCCGTGCGCGCGATCGCGCAGGACGGCTACGGCTGGACCGAATTCATCGATCACGCGGCGTGCGCCGACGCCGAGGGTTTTGCGCGGTTTTTCCGGCGCGCCGGCGGCTGGTTGGCGCTGTTTCACTGCTTTGCCGCAACCGACATGCATCAGGAGAACATGATCGCCTGCGGCGATCACCCGGTGCCGATCGATCTGGAAATGATACTGCAAGCCGGCGCCGAAGAGCGCGGCGCCGAAGCGCCGGAAGATTTCGCCTTCGCCGCCGCCGCTGAAATCGTCAGCAATTCCGTCACGGCGGTCGGTCTGCTTCCCGCCTATGGACGCTCTCCCGACAACATCGTCTTTGCCGTCGGCGGCATGACTGCGGATTGGAACGCCAAGACGGAAATCACGTGGGACAAAATCAATTCCGACGCGATGCGGCCGGCGAAATCCAACCAAGCCATCAAGACCAGTCCCAATCTGCCGCACGTTGACGGCCGCAACGCCAGGTTCGGCGATCACGTCGACGACTTCGTCGAAGGTTTTGAGCAATACGCGAACTTCTTGCTGCGCCACGGCCGCGGGGCAGGGCGGGGTGAGCTGTTTGACGGTTTTGCCGGCGTTCCCGTGCGCAACGTCATTCGTGCGACCCGGTTCTACTACATGCTGCTGCAGCGGCTTCGCAATCACAAAGCCATGGACGACGGCGTGATCTGGTCGGCGCAAGCGGATTTCATCGCCAGGCTGTCCGATTGGCAGAGCGAGCATAATCCGCTGTGGCCGTTGCAGCGGGCGGAACGCGCGGCGCTGGTTGCGCTCAACGTGCCGCATTTCGTCTCGCCGAGCGACGGCCATGACATCGGCGATGCCACCGGCCATTCTGTTCATGTCGCGTTGCCCTCGGGCCTCGATCGTGCTCGGGCGCGTTTTGAGAATTTCGACGAGCGGGAGATTGCCTGGCAGACCGAGGTCATTCGGGAGAATACAAACTCGATCCCGCGCTCCGCCAAGCCCGAGGTGGCGGAGCCGCAGGAAACTGCGCTCGAAGATTCCGCAGTCGCGCCGAAAAAGGAAACCTTCATCGCCGAAGCCGATCGGATCGCGGCGGAATTGTCGCATTACGCCATACGCCGCGGCCCGAGCGTCGCTTGGATCGGTCTCGATTGGCTGGGCGATTCCGAGTTTTCCCAGCTCGTGTGCCTCGGTCCGGACCTCTACAACGGCATCTGCGGCATCGCTGTCTTTCTTGCGGCTCATGCGGCGGTGACCGGCAACAAAGCCTCGGCCGAGCTTGCCTATGCCGGACTGGCGCAATTGCGCAGCAATCTGAAAAGCCGCAATGCCGCGCGCATGGCCCGAGCGCTGGGCGTTGGCGGGGCCGTCGGATTGGGCTCGATCGTCTACGCGCTGGCCGTCATGGCGAAATGCCTGCATGACGACGCCTTGCTTGCGGATGCGCGGCAGGCGGCGCAATTGTTCACCGACGACCTCATTGCCGCGGACAAACAGTTGGACGTGGTCAGCGGCAGTGCCGGTGCGATCCTCAGCCTGCTGCGGCTTTATCGCGACTCCCGATCCGACGACGTGCTGCGCCTGGCTGTGAAGTGCGGCGAGCACTTGCTCGGCCAGCCTCGGCTCGGGCCGGCAGGGCAACGGACCTGGGTCGGGCAGGGCTCCGGACCGCGCGGACTCAACGGCATGTCGCATGGCGCGGCGGGCTTTGCCTATGCACTGACTTCGTTGGCACAGGCGACCGGACGCGCAGAGTTCGCGCAAGCCGCCGCCGAATGCATTGCCTTTGAAAATTCGAGCTACGACCCGGAGCGGCACAACTGGCCCGATCTGCGCGACGTCGGCGGGCTATCGTGGCCGTGCCAGTGGTGTCACGGCGCGCCAGGCATCGGTCTGGCGCGGATTGCCACATCCAGGCTTCGCGGCATGGATGACGCGCACTCGGCGATCGATATTCAAAACGCCGTCGAAGGCGTCGAGCAAGGCCGGCTCACCGCCGTCGATACGCTGTGCTGCGGCACGCTGGGCGGCGTCGAATTCTTCTGCGAGGCCGGCGATGCGCTTGGCCGCGACGATCTTCGCGCGCTTGCGACGCGGCGGCTGACGGCGGTTCTGCGCACCGCCGCCGCGGCCGGCGATTATCGCTGGAACAGCGGCAAAGGGCGCTTCAATTTGGGCATGTTCCGCGGTCTTGCCGGCGTCGGTTACACATTGCTGCGGCGCGTCGACCGCTCGCTGCCGAACGTGTTGATTTGGGAATAGCCAAATTTTTGCGTGAGAGGCGTCTTGTCGCCAAACGCTACTGCGATTTCGGCGCGGCGCAGGATGCAACCAGCACAGCCTTGAACATGTCGAAGGACTGGATCTGCACCTGGCACTCCGTCGAGGCATCGGGCGATATGCGAACGACGTCGCCGGCGGCGACCTTCTGCTGCTTGCCGTTGACGTTGAGGTTGATGCCGTCGTTGCCGGGGGAACCGACCATGCCGATGGTCAAACGGCCACTGGCGGCGAGCAGCGACTGGTTGGGATTGATGTTGTAGGTGTTCTGCGACGGCATGACCGCATCGAGCGAGGCTTTGGTGCTCGAAAGCTCGGCACGCAGCGAGGTGAGGGTTGCGTTTTGGTCGGCAATATCCGCCGCGAGCCGCTGGTTGTCGGATTGCAGCTGTTGAATGGCGGAATCGCGCTGCTGGATATCGCGGGCGTTGAACTGGCGACCCCAAAAATAACCGCTGACCATGATGAATAGAACGAGGACGATAGCGGCAGGGCTGCGAAGCCGGCTGCGCGGCGCTGTTACAGGGTCAATTTGTCGAGTGCTCATAGTGACCTCTGCACGATCGTAAGGCGGAAACTGCCACGCAAATTACTGTTTCGGCGCCGCTCCCGGAGGGGAATCCGGTGCGCGGAAGGGACTGTAGAGCCGGGAGAGAATGGCCTCGAAATCGGACATGCCGTTCGCTCCCGATGCGCCCGGCGCGGCGTCGAATGCCGACGGCGTATTGCCGCTCGCTTGTCCGACCTTGTCGGTTTCTGTCGATCCGCCGCCCGGCGCTGGCGCGCCTGATGACGATTTATCGCTCGGGGCCGGCGGCGCTCCGGACGGCGGTGCCGCGCCGATTGCCGGTGGCTGCGGCGTTATCCCCGAGCCCGGAGGAGTGTCGACATTGCCGAGAATGAGCGGCAGGCCGTCCTTGTTGGTGCCGAAGATGACGATTTTCGCATTGGGCGATTGCGCCAGTGCCAGCGTCGCCTCGATGCCGCGCCAGCGTAGATACGACTCCGAAATGCCCTGGCTGACGGTGCGTTGAAACGCGGCGATGCCGTTGGCTTCGATCTGCTTGCGCTTGGATTCCTGAGCTTCGCGCTCGACGCGGAATTTATATTCCTGAATCTGATAGTACTGCTCGGTCTGGCGATTGATGGCGGCGACGATGGCCGGCGGCAATTCAATGCTGAGCACGAGCGTATCGAGGAGCTGGATCGCGCCTTGCAGGAAGTCGTTGTAATGCTTGGGATCGGGCTGCTCCATGGCCTCGGGCTGCACCAGTTTGTTGAGACTGGCGCCGAGCGCCTTTTGCCCGCTGTCGTGAATCTCCGCCTGGATCGCCTCGCGCGAGGTGTAAACCTCCTCGGCCGTGTATTGCGAAATGACTTGGCGGGTCTGGCTGCCGATCTCGGGACTGATCACGGTGGCGAAATATTCCGGGCCGATGAACTTGTGGAGCACCGCGACGGAATTATGCTGCAGTTGATATCGTATACTCACTTGAACGGACATGCTCACGCCATCCTTGGAAATGGCGTTGTATGTCTGCGTCGACGATTGCAGCCTCAGATCGTATAGGTACAGCTTGTTCCAAGGCATGATCAGGTGCAGGCCCTCTTCCCTGAGTTCCCGGGGATCGAGCACGGTGCCGCGAACGAGGCACATGCAGTAAGGGTCGAAGCCGATGAGCCGATACCAAAGGACGCCGACCTGCCCGGTCGGAACCGAAACCACGACGTAAGGCCACAGCACGATCGCGATCAGCAGCAGCGTCATCAACAGGACCGAGAGCCGCGGCAGGTGGCGCCGGATGCGGCGCCAGCCGCGCTGCGGCAGCGGCTTGCTATCGAGGAACTCCGAATACGTTGCCATCAGCCGTTATCCATCGCGCCCGACCATCAGCCCATATTCATCGTACGTTGCTCGACGATGCGGCCTTCATCCATGCGCACTCGGCGCGCCCGCAATGTCAACTCGTCAAGATAGCGGTCATCGTGGGTGATGACCACGATGGTGGCGCCGGCAGCCATCAAATCCGGCAAAAGCTCGTCATAGAATTTGCGGCGGAATTCGGGGTCCTGTTCGGCGGTCCATTCGTCCAGCAGCAGGATCGGACGTTTCTCCAGCAAACTGACGATCAGGGCGAGGCGGCGGCGTTGGCCGCCGGACAGGTCGAGGGTGCGAAACTCGCCGTCGACCAGCCCGGTCTTGTCGGACAGGCGGAATTGCGCCAACAGGCGCTGGAGCTCGCCCGACTGCTCCCGGGGAATGCCATAGAGCCGCTGGAACAGGTGGTAGTCGAAGAAAATCGCCGACATCAAAGCGCGATAGGTATCGCGGTTATGGTCGTCGATGCGTACCCCGTCGAGCGTGATCTCGCCGGAATTGGGTGGATAGAGCCCGGACAGCACGCGCAAGAACGTCGATTTACCCGAACCGTTGCCGCCGGTGATGAACACCAGCTCGCCGGGCTGCAAGGTAAAGTCGATCGGTCCGATCTTGAAGGCGGCGTCGGAGAATTTGTCGACGTAGCGGAAGGTGATGTCGCGCATTTCGATCTTCTCGAAACGCTTCGGTATCGTGATCTCTTTCAACTCGGTCGAGCCTGCCGCACGCAGCGTGGTTTCCAATTCTTCGATGCGGCTCGCCGCGGCATTGGCATTGAGCAGGATCGGGATCGATTGCACCAGGCCGAAACAGGCGCCAACCACAAACAACAGCGCGGTCGTCGCCTTCGAGATCGACGAGCCGCCGAGCGAGTTGCTCAGCGTAGGGGCGACGAAGACGACGGCGCCGAGCAGCACATACATCGAGATCTGCGAGTTGACGATCATTTTGAAGGTTTCGGCCTGGGTCCGGATCTTGATATTGGCGGCGGTCCGCGACACATCGACGGCGTCCTCGAACAGATCGGCGCTGCGCGCGCTATTGAGCCGCACCTCTTTGAAGCCGTCCAAAAAATCGGTCAGCCGGTCGAACAGCCGGCGCTCCCACGCCGCCGACTCGGACTTCTGTGCGCTCAGCCGGCGGTTCTTCATGTGAAACATGATCCCCGAGCCGACAACAATGACGAAGGTCAACAAGAAGGCGGCAAGCGACAGATACGCCACGTAGATGGAGACGAAGAATATCAGGACCGCGCCCTGCACGGTGAAGCAGAGCATGTTGCTGGCTTGAGTGAGGATCTGGGTATCGCCAGTAACCGCGGCAACGATGCGCGCGCGCCCGATGCCGTCGAGAGCCAAGAGCTCCGAACGCCTGATCTGATCCATGATGCGCAGACGCAGTCGATGGATGATGCCTTCGATCTCGGCGGTGGCGGTGATGGTGACGTAGGCTTGCGTCTTCATGAACAGAAACAGCGCCACCAAAAACAGCATAGCCGCCCACAGGCTGGGCTTGTGGCCATTGTTCACGCTCTGCACGCCGGCGTTGATGGAGGCGAGGACGGCTGCGGTGCTGATGCCGCCCAGTCCGGACATGAACAAGAGCCGCGGCAGCGAGCCCTGCATTTCGCGTTGAACGAGCTGGAGGAAGGACATGGCTGTGATGTCCTTCGTCTACGCTTCTGCAGCAGGCCGTTGCCGGCTCAGCGAGGGATACACTTGCCCGCCCCAATCAACACTTGCACGACGTTCAGCTAGGCCACTCGACGCGGCGAGATGGGCCGGTGAGCAGCAGCACAGGCAGTACCACCAACGGGGTGGTGACGAGCGCGATCACGAACGTGCCAAAGAAGCCCATTCGGCGGTTGATGCCGCAAAAACCGGTGAGAATGCAGAAGACGACATATATGGTGGCTTCCACCATGGGGTCGATCTCGTCGGTCAGCGGCTATCGCGCTTTTGTGGGTGGAACCACTCCGCGATTGGCCGGCATCCGCTCGCGTGCATCATGAGCCGGGATGAGACGTTTGCGCGTCGGCGCTGGAACGTTTGGGTCGCGAATCCCACATTTCCTTCTGTGCCTTGATGAATTCCTTATAGTCGGGCGGATTGAAATCGAGCAGCGTGCCGCCAGACTCGAAGTGCTGGATGAACGCCTTGCCGATGGCGTAGGTGGCGCCGGCGGACAGCACTGGCATCACGAAGGCGGACGCCAACATGCCGAACAGCGGCACGCCCTTGAGTGCGCTCGCGGCGCCCATGCCGCTCGTCACCGGGATCATGGTCCCGGCGAGGCTTGCGATCAGCGCCTTGCCGCGGTTTTCGGAGAACTGCACGTCGAAGAGTTGCGAGACCCGGCGCAGCATCTGCAACTGCAGTCCGCCGACCGCGAGCACGTCGACGACGGGCAGCGGTATCAATCCGGCGACGCCGGACCACACCGCGAAGCGGTCGACCAGCTTCGCAGCCGTCTCATGGCGCTGCTGGGGCGTCTCCGCCGTGCCTTGGCCGGTCTCAGGACTTACGGACTCTGTCGATTGCTGTGCCATAGCAGATCCTCTCTCGCCACTTCCGCTCGTGCTCGCCACGCGATCGAGCCGATTACAATTGAATTATGCGCTTGTTCGACGACGGATGAGCAACGCTATCACGGCGGTTGGCCGGTGCCAAGCGCTTGCAATAGCTGTGAGTTTAGCCGCACTTACGTGTCGATACATTGCGTCATGAGTTCAAGAGCGATCGCCCACTTTGGCCGCCTTGTCGGCATCCCACCACCATATGTTGGGGAACGCGGCGATGCCGTATTTCGGCATTGGTTCGGGATGACCGAAGCGATCCCAGCGCGCGGTGCGCAATTTGTTGTAGTTCCACTGCGGCACGACATAATGGTTCCACAACAGGATACGGTCGAGCGCCCGCGCGGCGGTGACCAGATCGGCGCGGTTCTTTGCCGAGATGACGCGGTCGATCATGGCGTCGGCCGCGGAATTCTTTATGCCGGCGATGTTTTCCGAGCCTGGCTGGTCGGCCGCCTCCGAGCTCCAATTGTCGCGCAGCTCGTTGCCGGGCAACAGCGTACTGCCCCACGCATAGATGATGATGTCGAAATCCCAGTTGCGCAGCCGGTTCTCGTATTGCGCCTCGTCGACGGTGCGCACCGTGACATCGATGCCAAGGCGCTCGAGCGAAGGCTTGTAGAACAAGAACACGCGTTCGAAGAGCGGGACATTGCTCAGGAGCTCGATGGTGAAAGGCTCGCCGGTCTTGACGTTGGTGAGCGCTTGATCGCGGATCTCGTAGCCTGCCGCTTTGAGCAGCCGCAGCGCCTCGCGCAGGTTGTCTCGCACCGCGACGGGATTTTCGCAGACCGGATTGGCATAGGCCTTCTTGAACACCTCCGCCGGGATTTTGTCGCGAAACGGTTCGAGCAGTTCGATCTCCGCGGCCGAAGGAAGGCCGGTCGCCGCCAGATCGGTGCCTTCGAAAAAGCTGGCGGTGCGCTTGTATTGGCCGAAGAAAATCTCCTTGTTCATGCTCTCGAAATCGAAGGCATAGTTGAAAGCGAGCCGCAGCCGCGGGTCCTGAAATTTTGGCCGCCGCAGATTGAAGGTGAACGCCTGCATCATGGCGACATTGTTGATGGAAAATTCTTCCAGAACAACGCGCTTGTCGCTGACCGCGGGGAAATCGTAAGCCGTAGCCCAATTCTTGGCGCTGTTTTCGATGCGCCAGTCCACCGTGCCGGCCTTGAACGCCTCAATGGCGATGGTGGCGTCGCGAAAATAGTCGAAGCGCAACTCGTCAAAATTATTGCTGCCCAGATTGACGTTGAGC
This sequence comes from Xanthobacteraceae bacterium, assembly GCA_050010715.1. Classification (GTDB taxonomy): domain Bacteria; phylum Pseudomonadota; class Alphaproteobacteria; order Rhizobiales; family Xanthobacteraceae; genus BOG-931. The sequence goes on from JBEKKM010000033.1 coordinate 26,489, forward strand.
GCGCTGCCCCAATAGTCCGGCACGCGCTCGTAGACGATGCTGCGGCCGGCCTGGAACTCCTTGATGCGATAGGGGCCGGAGCCGAGCGGCGGCTCGAGCGTGGTCGAGCCGATGTCGCGGGCCTTGCCGTCCTTGTCGGTGCCCCCCCACCAAGCTTTCGGAAAAACCGTGAGCTGCCCGATAATCTGCGGCAGGGTGCGATGGCCGGGGCCGTCGAAGGTGAACGTGACCTCGCGATCGCCGGTTTTTTCCGCCTTCACCACCTGGTGGTAATTGGCCATCGCCTGCGGATTCGATTTCTTGAGCGCGGTGAACGAGAAGATGACGTCGTCCGGCGTGACAGGCGTACCGTCGTGCCATTTCGCTTCCGGCCGCAGCCGAAAGGAAGCGGAAGAAAAATCGTTCGGATAGGTCAACGCTTCGGCAAGCAAGCCGTATCCGGCCGAAACTTCGTCGAGCGCCGGCGCCAACAGCGTATCGTAAAGGAGGTCGGTGCCCTGGGCGAGAGCGCCTTTGACCAGACCGACGACGGGATTGAAATTGTCGAAGGTGCCGAGCGCGATCTGCCGCGCCGAGCCGCCTTTCGGCGCCTTTGCGTTGACATAGTCGAAACGGGCAAAGCCCGCCGGATATTTCAGGTCGCCGAAGGGCGAAGCGCCGTGTCGCCAGACCGGACTTGCGGATTGCGCCGCGGCGCTCGTTGTCCATGTCGGCAGCGGTAGCTGGCGCGCGACAAGTGCGAGCGCTGCAGATGTGAGCAGAGATCGGCGATTCACTGGACGCTCCCCAAGAAGGATTTATTTATGAACGGGCTCGAAACCGTCTCCGCTTGGTCGCGGTATCGATGCAGCGTGCACGATTTTGCCGGTAAGACGCAAGCCTGTCGGCGCACGTGGGAGGGTCCGCGTGATTGGCTTAAAGAGGAGGTATCGGCGGGCACCTTGGCATGATTTTGTGACGGTCTTGCCATGCCGCAGGCGATCCCATAGAACGCTTGCAGGCGCGATTGTTGCGGGGGCAGGCGATGCAACCGACGAAATCAGACGGCACCGGCAGAGCAAAGCGGCGCCCTTGGCAGCCTCCGGGCCTGACCGTGCTTGCGATCGGTCGAGAAACAAAATCGTCGCATCGCAACGCGGTGCAGTCACCCGGTTCCAGCCAACCAGAGCCGCAACCGCCGGCCGCGCCGGCCACCAAACTCGGATTCTCCATGGAGTGGGCGTTTCCGCTGTCCGCTCGCTTCGAAAAGTAGATCAGATCCACGTTGAGTGGAGCCAGACGGCTTTGAACGTCACGTTTCATAGCGTTCTGGACGACGAGCCGATGACCGCCGCGCTCCACCGAAGCGACGCGCGATGACGCCGCGGACGATGCGGCGCGTTTATTTGCGCGAGGCGGCCGTCATGCTCGTCCTGGCGCGGCTCGCGGTGCGGTTTGTTGCTCCGGCGCGTATCTTTGCCTGGGCGGACCGGCCGCCGCGGCATATCCGCCGCTTCGCCACTGACGAAATAGGCTGGGTCTCCTGGGCCGTCGAAAATCTCGGCGCAAAACCTTGGATGAATGCGCTTTGTCTGCCGCGCGCCCTGGCGGTGCAAGCGATGTTGCGCCGGCGCGGCATCGCGAGCCGGCTTTGCCTCGGCGTCGCGCGCGATCGCCATGCATTGTGCGCCCATGCCTGGGTCGAGATCGGCGACGACAAGATCGTCGGCGGTGCCGAGGCTGACGGATTTACTCCCCTCGCCAAGTTTGGTGGAGCACGGCCATGAGTGCGATCGCCGGGTTGCTGCGCTTCGACGGCGGAACCGTGACCCGGCATGGCCTCGAACGCGCGGCCAATGCGTTGCGCCAATACGGTCCCGACCGAGCCGACATCGCCGTCGCCGACGGCATAGGTCTCGTTCACGTGCTGATGCGCATGACGCCGGAGGACCAGTTCGATCGCCAGCCGTGGCAAGGCGCGAGCGGGGCGTTGATCGCCGCCGACGTGCGGCTCGACAATCGCACCGAGGTGCTCGATCGCATCGGCATCGTGCCGCGGCAGGCGCGGGCTTGGCCGGACTCGCGCGTGCTGCTTAGCGGCTGGGAAAAACTTGGCGACGCGCTCTGGCCGATGTTGCGCGGGCCATTCGCGGTCGCGATCTGGGAAAAGCGCCGCCGCGCTTTGACGCTGGCGCGCGACCATCTCGGGCTCAACGTCATGATGTGGCACAAGAGCGCGCGATTCTTCGCCTTTGCCACCATGCCGAACGGGCTGTTCGCGCTCGACGATGTGCCGCGCGAATTGAGCGAAGAAAAACTCGCCGATTTTTTGGTACTCAATCACGCCGACCACGCAACCACCATCTACCGCAATGTCTTTCGCCTGCCGCCGGCGCATGTGATGCGGATCGAGGCCGACGGTTCGTTTCGGCAATTTCGTTATTGGTCGCCGGCCGAGATCGCGCCGATCGCGCTTCCGTCGGATCAGGCTTACGCCGAGGGCTTGCGCGAGCGGCTCGATGTCGCGGTGCGCCGGCAAATGCGCAGCGCCCATCCGGTCGGCTGCCTGCTCAGCGGTGGCCTCGATTCCTCGTCGGTCTCCGCGCTCGCCGCCCGGGCGCTGGCAGAGAAGAACGAACGGCTCGCGGCCTTCACCGGCGTGCCGCGGCGCGGTTTTGACGGCGCGGTGCCGGCCGGTCACTACGCCGACGAGACACCTTATGTCGAGGCAATCGCGCGCGCGGCCGGCAATATCGATGTCAGCTATGTCGAAAACGGCCGCTGCAACGATTTCGCCGAGCTCGAGCGCTTTTTCTTCGCGCTGGAAGGACCGGTGCGTAATCCGACCAATCTCGGTTGGATGTTGGCAACCCTACGCCTGGCGCGCGCGCAAGGCCGGCGCGTGCTGCTCGGCGGCTTTCACGGCAATTGCACCATAAGCTGGAACGGCTGGTCGCAGGCCGTCACGCACCTCAAATGCGGGCGGCTGCTGACGGCGTTGCGCCAGTGGCGGTTGTTCTATCGCCATTCGCCTTATTCACGCTGGGCGGCGCTGCAAAAACTTTTTGTCGAGCCGCTCTTGCCGGAACGGTGGGGGAATTGGGCGGACCGCCGCGACCATCCGACGCGGCCGGCGGCATGGCGCGATCACGCAACCATCCGGCTGGATTTTGCCGCTTCCATGGCGGTCGACGACCGCGCGCAAAACAACGGCCATGATTTTCTCTATCGCCTGCGCCAGGACGAACGCGTGCGTGCGCTCGCCCAGGTCGATTATGTCGGCGACTGGCATGCTGCGGAAAAAGCCGTCACCGGCGTCGAAGTGCGCGATCCGACCGCCGACATCGACGTGGTCTCGTACTGCTTTGGCGTTCCGCAACAGCAGTATCTTGCCGAGGGCATCGACCGCTCGCTGATCCGCCGCGCCATGTGGGGACTGCTGCCCGACAAAATCTTGACCAACCGCATGAGCGGCCTGCAAGCGGCGGATTGGTACGAAAAGCTCGGTAACCAGCGCGGCGAGCTCGCGCGTCAGGTCGCCGAGCTTTCGCAGTCCGCGCTGGTGCGCCGTGTCATCGACCTCGATCGGCTGGAGCGTGCGATCAAGAACTGGCCCACCGGCGGCTGGCACACCGCCGAGATCTTTCAGGAATATAATTTGGCGCTGACGCGCGGCGTCGCCGGCAGCCGCTTTTTGCGTTGGTTCGAGCAGGCGAATTGACGCGGCAAAATTTTGTTCACGGCGAGCCCGCGGCGCCGACGCGGACAAAACGGACCGGCTCGCTTAAGCCCCGCAGGCTGGCGCTATCTCGCGTCAGCGCGCGCCCGGCCAAAACTTCGCGCGCTTCGGCGTCGGCGATGACCGCTTGCGATATAATCACCTCGCCGCCGCGGCATTGATGTTCGAGCCGCGCCGCCGTGTTCACCGCCGAGCCGAAATAATCGAGCACGCCGCCGACGGTGACGGCGATGCACGCGCCTTGATGCAGGCCAAGCTTCAATACGATGCCGGCGTCGCTGCGCCCACGATTAAAATTCTCGACCTCGTCCTGGATCGACAGCACCGCGCGCACCGCGTCGGCCGGATCGCCGAACGCCGCCATCACCGCGTCGCCGACTGTCTTGACCACGAAACCGTTGTGGCGCTGCACCCGCTCAGACAGAAAAGCGAAATGGTCGCGCACCAGCCGGTAGGCGGTGGCATCGCCGAGATCGTCGTAAAGTTTGGTCGAGCCTTGCAAATCGGTGAACATGATCGCGACGCGGCCGATTTCGACGTCGTCGCCGGGACGCAACAACTGCTCCGGGCAGAGCCGCCGGAACGCCGGCATGGCGATGACCCGCTCGCCGGTCAAAGCGTCCTGCGCCCAGTTGCGGTTCTCGACGACGAAGAACAATGGCCGGTCGGTGTCGTTGCGCACGACGAGTTCGTCGGCGTTGCCGTTCGGGGCCAGCGAAATAGCGGCACCGCTTGCCGTGACCTGCGGGATGATGCCGTCGGCGCCGATATCGGCATCGGCTTCGCCGCCGGCCTCGACGGTGCGAAAGCGATAGGCGCCGGGCGGTAACGTCAGCGCGAAGCTTTTGTGCGCCCGCGCCGCTACCTCGGCCTGCAGCTTGACGTGCGGGGTGGACGCTTGCCCGAGCATGCACAGCTCGCCCTCGGGCAGCGGACGAAACCACGGCTCGGGACGAAAGGTGAGCTCGACATTGCGGGTAAAATCGCGCCGGTAATCGATATTGCACGACGAGCAATGGGTGCCTTGCGGCAATTCGTGCAAACGCTCGACCCGCGATTTGGCACCCCGGCAGCGCGGGCACAGCAAATCCCAGCCCATCGCCAGAATGCCGCGATGCTGCGCGGCGAGAAACAGCTCCACCGTATCGGAGGGGGCCGCGCGCCAAAGCCTGGCCAGCATCAGCGGCCGGATGCCCCGTAGCGTCACGACGGGCGCTTGCCGCAGATACGCGGCGAGCTTGGGTGCGAGACCATGGCTCGCTGGATCGCGCGCGAGATCGGCGATCAACGCATCGAGCCGGCGCTCTCCCGCCGGCGTCGCCGCCTCGTGCACACTGGCGCCGGGAATGCGGCCCGGCATGGTGGCTTCGGCAGCCATCGTCTCGATCGCCGCGACGCGCTTGTCGACCTCGCTGTCCAACTGACCCGAAAGTCTTGCCAGCAATCCCAACGCGCCGGCGCATTCGACTTCGGCGGCGAAAACCAGCCGGCAGCCGCTGCCTTCAGGATCAAGCTTGGCATGCACCTTGAAATGCCGGAACGGGCCGTTCTTGAATTGGCGCTCTTGGGTGAGCCAGCGGTTTTCCTGCCACTCGCCGAACCGTTCGTCCCATTGCAATCGCATGGGACCGGCCTTGGCGGTTGCGGCGCGGCGGGTGCGGCCGTCAGCGTCGATCCGATCCGTAACCTGATAGGGCGGCGAGCCGACCATTTCGTTAAGGCGAGCGGTATCGGCCAGGAACGGCCATACCGCCTCGGGCGGCTGCGCTAAATGCGTCTCCTTGCGGTAGCGGTAGATCGTTGTCATGTTTCCGTCGCCGCTGGCGCAACTTCGCTATCACAAATACGTCAAATGTCCTCGATCGTTTCGCCGCCCCACGAGAGGCGGTCAACCTGCCGTGCAGCCTAGAGCGATTTGCCCGATTTTTCCAAACAAACATCAATTCGCTGTGAGGCCGCCGCCACGCGCTGACGGCCCCGCGCCTTGAAGGGAAGAGACCGCAGACCTACCTTCCTCATGCGCCAAGGCACTGCGCCCGGCACAAGGCCCTGCGCCCGGCATAGGATTGCGAACGGTGAGCGATTCGGAAGCCCTTTTCAGCGTGCTGCGGCAGTCGGCCGATCCCGGCTGTGTTGCCGCCATCGAGCAGATGGTGCGCGAGGCGCCCGATCGCGATCTCTGCCGCATCAACGTGCTCGATTTCGCCGCCAAGCACGGCCTCGACGAAGAGCGTGCGCTGGCCGCTTTCCTGCACGCCGCGCGGCTCGGCCTGTTCGAATTGTCGTGGAATGTGCTGTGCCCCGGCTGCGGCGGCGTGCTCGATGTCGGCGCGACGCTCAAGACCATCGATCACGAGGAATATGCCTGCGGGCTCTGCGCCTCGGATTATAAGCCGACGCTCGACGAGATGGTCGAAGTGACCTTCACCGTGAGCCCGCGCGTGCGCCGCATCGCCGCCCACGATCCCGACACACTGCCTGAAGTCGAATATTATCGGCAGATTTTCTGGAGCTCAGGCGTCGATCTGCCGGAAACATTGGGCGACAGCCTCGCCGAGTTCACCGTCGATTCAATCGAATTGCCGCCCGGCGAGAAGGCGGTTCTGTCGGTGCAATTGCCGAACGATTTCGTCATCGTGTTCGATCCGGTGACCCACGGCACGCAATTTATCGACGTCAAGGGCGAGCCGACGCGCGAGCGGCAGACGCTGTCCATGATCTTCAACAAGGTGAAAGCGCCGGTCGGCACCGTCGAGATGCAGCCGGGCCCGCTGCGGCTGTCGCTGGAGAACCGCACCGACCGCCGCGTGTTGCCGGCATTGTGGGTTGCGGGCGACCAGCTCCATCACCTGCTCGGCAAGCGCAAACCCTTCATCACCGCCAAGCGGCTTCTCACCAACCAGACGTTTCGCGACATCTATCGCACCGATACGCTCGACGTCGATCAGCGCCTGAAGATCACGAGCCTGACGTTTTTGTTCACCGATCTGAAGGGCTCGACCGCGCTCTATGAGCGCGTCGGCGATCTGGTCGCCTACGATCTGGTGCGCCAGCATTTTCGCGTGCTGCACGAGATCGTGGCGGCGGAGGCCGGCGCGGTGGTCAAGACCATCGGCGACGCGGTGATGGCGACGTTCCCGACGCCGGACCGGGCATTGGCGGCGGCGCTGCGCATGCGCGAGGAAATGACCCGCATCAATGCCGAGCGTCAGAACGAGGATTTGTTGCTCAAGATCGGCATTCACGAGGGCCCGTGCCTCGCGGTGACGCTCAACAACAGCCAGGATTATTTCGGCCAGACGGTCAACTTGGCGGCGCGGGTGCAAGGGCTTGCCTCCTCGCGCGCCATTTTCGTCACCAAGCCGGTGGTCGAGGACCCGAAATCCGCGAAAATCCTCGAAACTGCGGGCTTGCGGCCAAACATGCAGGTCGCGGCGCTGCGCGGCATTGCCGACGACACGACGGTCTACGAAATTCCGTGAGCGATTGCCGGTTCTGGCGGTCTTTCAGACGGCACCGAGCGGCATGGCGCCGCTCTCAAAATGCTCGACAAAGACCAGGCCGATGCCGCGCGTCATGGCGCCGGCGGTAATG
>JBEKKM010000034.1:0-33215 GCA_050010715.1 Xanthobacteraceae bacterium
CCGGTGTGTCCACAAGGATTTTCCGGCGAGTTTTTTCGTCCGGCGTCCAATCGTAAAACAGATCGAGCAGATGGCCGTCATCGGGCATCACGTTCGCCGCGATCGAGGGATGCGGCCAGTCGGTGCCCCACATCAGCATGTTTGGATTGGCGCGAACGAGCGCGTCGTGCAATGGCCGCGCATCGGCATAATCGGGATATTGCGCCGAGAGTCGGTACACCGCGGATAATTTTACATAAGCGTGTCCGTCACCGACGAGTTTCAACAAGGCCTGAAAATTCTCGTCGTCGAGGCCGCGTTCCGCCGGCACCATGCCGAGATGGTCGACGATCACCGGCATGTCGCGTGAGATTTGTTTGAACATTGCCGCCGAGGGCGCCAGCAGCCGATGATCGCAGAAGAACTGCGCGACCCAACCGAGGTCGGCCATGGTCTTGCGGAAGACTTCGAACGCGTCGAATCCGACGCCACGCCGCACGCCCGGCGGAAACAAATGAAAACGCAAGCCGCGCATGCCGCGCTTGTGCCAGTCGCGCAGCACGCCGGGCCCGATCCGCGTGTCCGTGATGGCGACACCGCGCAGCCGCTGCGGAAAGCGCTCCAGCGCATCGAGCACGACGCGATTGTCGTAGACGTGGGCATTGCCCTGCACCACGAGGCCGTTGGTGAAACCGAGGTGATCCAGCAGCGCGATCAAGCGCTCGACCGGCGCGTCGGGCGGCGTATAGGCGCGGCCCGGCTGATAGGGAAATTTGTCGGACGGCCCGAAAATGTGGAAGTGCGAATCCCAGGCGCCCGTCGGCGGCAACAGGCGCGGCCGTTTCGGCTGCGGCACCGGCCCGGCGATGCGCGGCGGCTCGTCGGCCAAATCCATGCCAAGACCTCAACCCAATCTGATATTGGCGTCTTTCACGACGCGGCTCCACAGCGCCATCTGCGCCTCGATGTAGGCGCCGAATTCCGCCGGCGTGTTCTGCCGCGATTCGATGTTGAGCTCGGCGAAACGCGCGCTCACTTGCGGCGAAGCCAGCGCTGTGTTGAGCCCGGCATTTAGCTTCTGCACGATCGGCCCCGGCGTGCCGTGCGGCACGAACACGCCGTTCCAGTCGTAGCCTTCGAATCCCGGCAGCGTGTCGGACATCGCCGGAATGTCGGGCAGGCTCGCGAGCCGCCCCTTGCCGGTCTGCGCGATCGCTTTCACCTTGCCGGACTTGACCAAGCCGACGACCGCGGAACCGTTCGAGAAAACGAATTTCACCTGGCCCGCCATGACATCGGTGATGGCGAGCCCGCCGCCGCGATACGGGATGTGATTGATCTTGATGCCGGCAGTGCGCTTGAACAATTCGAGCAATAGATGTTGCAGCGTGCCGTTGCCGGACGACGCCATGTCGATGCCGTCGGGCGACGCCTTGGCGTAGGCGATCACGTCGGCCACCGTAGTCACCGGCACCGACGGCGTGCAGACCAAAATGTTCGCCACCAGGCCAACCAGGAAAACCGGATCGAAATCCTTGCGGTAGTCGAACGGCAAGTCCGGATAGAGCGAGCCGTTCACCGAGAAAGCGGTGGCGTCGTGCAGGATGGTGTAGCCGTCGGGATCGGCCTTGGCGACTACGGCTTCGCCGATGGTGCCGCCGGCGCCGCCGCGATTTTCGATGGCGAATGGCTGGCCGAGATCTTCGCCGAGTTTTGCGTAGATGATGCGCGCCGTGGTATCGGCACCGCCGGCCGGCGGATACGGCACCATGACCCGCACCGGCCGGTTCGGCCACGCCGCTTGCGCGCGCGCTTGCCCGATAATAGGTGCCGCCGCCATCGCGGCCAGCATCGTGCGGCGTGTGAGAGCAGTCCCCGGCATGACGCGCTCCGTCGGTTTCGACGGCAATCTAGCACCGGATCGAGGCCGGGAAAGGCCGCTACGACTCGCTTGCGTCCTTGCCGCTTTCCTTGCCGTTGTCCTTGCCGTTCTCCGCGCGACGGCCGAATTGCAGGTTGGTGAGGAAGCGTTCCGGCTTGACCCGGCCGGCATCGCCGCGATTGCCGCGCCAGGGCGCGAGCTCCTTGATCGTTTGATTGAAGCTGCGGCCGGCGGAATCGATCCAGGTCAAGCCGTCGTCCGCCTTGAAGGTCGTGATGTCGGACAGTCCGCCGTCCTTGTAGCGCTGCAGCCGCACGCCGCGGCCGCGGCCCATCTCCGGCACTTGGTCGAGCGCGAAGATCACCATCTTGCGGTTTTCGCCGATCGCGGCTGCGAGCTCGCCCTCGACCGGCGCGATGGCGCGCGCTTCGTCGGGCGGCTTGACGTTGAGCACCTGCTTGCCCTTGCGGGTATTGCCCAGGCATTCCTCCTCGGGAACGACAAACCCCCTGCCCGCTTTGCTCGCAACCAAAAGCTTGCGGCCGCCCTGATAACGGAACACCGAAACGATATCGGATTCCTGCTCCAAATCGCTGAACAACCGGATCGGCTCGCCATGGCCGCGGCCGCCCGGCAGCTTCGACGCTTCAATGGTGTAGCAGCGGCCGTTGGTGGCGAAGACCAGAAGCTTTGACGTGGTCTCGGCAAAGAACGCGAGTTTGAGGCCATCGTCGGCCTTGAAGGCGAGGCTGGACAGATCGGCGACCTGGCCGCGCAGCGCCCTGATCCAGCCCTTCTCCGACACCACGACGGTGATCGGCTCGCGCTCGACCAAAGCTTCCTCGATCGCGGCTTCGTCGTGCTCCGGCGCGACGGCGAAAGTGGTGCGGCGCTTGCCGAGCGGCGTCTTCGGGCCGAAGGTGGTGCGCACCTCGCGGATCTCTTCGGCAATCTTTTTCCATTGCGCCTTTTCCGAGCGCAGCAATTCCTCGATGGATTTCTTCTCCACGCGCAGGTTTTTTTCTTCCTGGCGGATCTCCATTTCCTCGAGGCGGCGCAGATTGCGCAGCCGCATATTGAGGATGGCGTCGGCCTGGACCTCGGAGAGCTTGAAGGTCTTCATCAGAATCGGCTTCGGCTCATCCTCGTTGCGGATGATCTTGATGACCTTGTCGAGGTTGAGATAGGCGACCAGATAGCCGCCCAAAACTTCGAGGCGATGCTCGATCTGCGCGAGCCGGTGCCGCGAGCGGCGCAAAAGGACGTCGCGGCGGTGCGCAAGCCACTCGCTCAGCGCTTCGGCCAGGCCGAGCACCTTCGGGATGCGGCCATTGACCAGCACATTCATGTTGAGCGGCACGCGGCTTTCCAGCTCGGTGAGCTTGAACAGGCTCTCCATCAACAGCGCCGGATCGACCGCGCGCGAGCGCGGCTCGAACACGATGCGCACGTCTTCGGCCGACTCGTCGCGCATGTCGGCAAGGAGCGGCAGCTTCTTTTCGTTCATCAACTCGGCGATGCGCTCGACGAGCCGCATCTTCTGCACCTGCCACGGAATTTCCGTGACCACGATCTGATAGGTACCGCGCCCGGTATCCTCGGTGGTCCAGCGTGCGCGCACCCGGAACGAGCCGCGCCCGGTCTGGTAGGCTTCCGCGATAGCCTCCGGCGGATCGACCACGACGCCACCCGTTGGAAAATCCGGGCCCGGCACGTATTTGAGCAGCGTCTTGGTGCGCGCGTTCGGCTGATCGATCAGATGCAGCGCGGCGTCGCATAGCTCGGCCATGTTGTGCGGCGGGATCGACGTCGCCATGCCGACCGCGATGCCTTGCGAGCCGTTGGCAAGCAGATTGGGAATCGCCGCCGGCAACACCGCCGGCTCTTCCTCGCTGCCGTCGTAGGTCGGGCGGAAGTCGACGGCGTCCTCGTCGATGCCGTCGATGAGGAGCCGCGCCACTTCGGTGAGCCGCGCCTCGGTGTAGCGCATGGCCGCCGGGTTATCGCCGTCGACATTGCCGAAATTGCCCTGGCCGTCGACCAGCGGATATCGCGACGAAAAATCCTGCGCCAAGCGCACCAGCGCGTCGTAGATCGCCTGGTCGCCGTGCGGGTGGAAATTGCCCATCACGTCGCCGACGATTTTGGCCGATTTCTTGAACGTGGTGCCGGGATCAAGCCGCAGCCGCCGCATGCCGTAGAGGATGCGGCGATGCACGGGTTTGAGCCCGTCGCGCGCGTCGGGCAGCGCGCGGTGCATGATGGTGGACAGCGCATAGGCAAGATAGCGCTCCTCGAGCGCCTCGCGCAGCGCGATCTCCTGCACACCCTCGGGGTCCGGGGGAATCACTTTCTTGTTCATGGAAAGCAAGCGCTAGCGCGGTTATGGCGCCTGAACAAGGGATGAATAAGCGTCTGGGAGCGTGGACGGAATGCGGCTGAAAGGTAAGATAATTGCGGTACGCAGAATCGTTCCCCAGCAGCGGGTTCCGACGGAGGGATAACTATGCGCACAGCATTGACGATGTCGGTCGCAGCGGTCGCCATCGCCCTTGGCACGACATCGCTCTCGGCAGCGCCGGCTGGCATCGCTGGCAAGCCGAATACCACGCCGCTGATGCAACTGGTGCAGGACAACTACCACGGCAGCTACACTACAGGCTGGGGATGGGGCTACGGCTATAATTTCATCCCGGCCTGCCCGACCAATTATCACTATTCCTGCTGGCCGGATCCGTATGGCTACCGGCATTGCGGCTGCGTGCTCAATAATTAGTGGTCGCGAGCGGAACGGCTCTCGGCGGCGGCGAACACCCGCGCGATGGCCGCGACGAAATGCGCACGCGCCTCCGGCATGGCGAGGCCGCGCGGCGCAAATGCGTGCCGATCGAGAAAAAAGCCGGTCATGGCAAAAGCGTTGACGAGATCGGTGGCGGAAGCTGGCGCTGCATCGTCACGCAGGAAACCCGGCAGTGCCAGGAGCTTGTCGCGGTACTCGTCGCCGCCTGAGCGCGAGACGGCGCGGCCGGAGCGCGGCGACACATAGATCAGGTCGGTCGTTGTCCCGGTGGCGGCGCAGGAACTCAGATCGAGACCAAAGCCGAGCTCGGCGAGAAAGGCGAGCTCGAACCGCGCGATCGAGGCTGCGGCGATAACGGGATCGTCGAACTGATCGAGGATCGCATCGAGCGTGCCGTAGATCGCCGCATGCGGCTCGCGCTCGGCGAGCAGACGGCACAACGCCGCCAAATGCGTGACGCCGTGCACGGCGTGCGCCGCCGAGAGATAACCCGCGGCACGCAGGTTGAGGCCCTCGACCACGTAGTTGCCGAGATGTTCATCGAGCCGCGCCCGCCAGGTCGCGCGCAACGAATTGCCCGGCTGCAACACGCCGCGCAACCGCGTGCTGTTGCCGCCGCCGCGCACCAGGCCGAGATGGCGGCCGCGCTCCAGCGTCATCAATTCGAGAATGACGCTGGACTCACCGTGGCGCTTGACGCCGAGCACGATGCCTTCGTCGGTCCATTGCATGGCAGCTATTTAGCGCGCCCGCGGGCGATTTGTATCACTCCTTCGGGAATTCCAGGCCCATTTCCCGATACCGCTCGGGATCGTCGCCCCAACCTTCCCGCACCTTGACGAACAGGAACAAGTGCACCGGATGCTCGACGGCCTCGGCGATGTCCTTGCGCGCCGCCGCGCCGATCGCCTTGATCGCCTGGCCGCCCTTGCCGAGGACGATTTTGCGCTGGCTCTCGCGCTCGACGTAGATGGTCTGCTCGATGCGCACGGAACCGTCACGGAGCTCCTTCCAGACCTCGGTTTCCACCGTCGACTGATAGGGCAATTCCTGATGCAGGCGCAGAAAAAGCTTTTCGCGGGTGATCTCGGCGGCAAGCTGGCGCATCGGCGCATCGGAGATCTGGTCCTCAGGATAGAGCCAGGGACCGACCGGCACTTGCGCGGCGAGGAAGCTCTTGAGATCGGCGACGCCGCTGCCGGAACGCGCCGAGATCATGAAGGTTGAGGCGAAGGCCATGCGTTCGTTAAGGGTTTGCGCGAGCGTCAACAGCACCGGTTTTTCGACCAGATCGACTTTGTTGAGCACCAGCACCTTGGCCGAACGGATTTCTCCGAGCGTGCGCAAGATCGCCTCGTCGTCCTCTTGGACGCCTTTGTGCGCGTCGATCAACAGCGCGACGATGTCGGCGTCGTGGGTGGAGCCCCACGCGGTCGCCACCATGGCGCGGTCGAGCCGCCGCCGCGGCGAAAAAATCCCTGGCGTATCGACGAAGATGAGCTGCGCCGCGCCTTCGATGGCGATGCCGCGCACCAGCGTGCGGGTGGTCTGCACTTTTGGTGTAACGATCGAGACTTTGGTGCCGACCAGCGCATTGATCAGCGTCGATTTACCGACATTGGGCGCCCCGATCAGCGCTACGAAGCCGCAACGGGTCGTCTGCTCCGCCGCCGCGGCGTGGGCTTCCGGCTCAGCCATTGCGCCGTTCGGGCTTGACGCGCTCGCGCGCCAGCATGGCGGCGGCGGCAGCCTGCTCGGCGGCGCGCTTGGAACGGCCGGAGCCTTCGGCCGGTGCGAAATTGGGCAACTGCACGGCGACACGGAATTCCGGACTGTGATCGGGACCGGTGCGCGCGACCTCGCGATAGGCCGGTGTTGGCAGGCCGCGCGCTTGCGCCCATTCCTGCAACACGGTCTTGGAATCGCGCAGCGGCTGCGCTGTCGCCTGCATGCGAACCTGCCACAGCCGCTCGACCAGACCCTCGGCCGCCGGATAGCCGCCGTCGAGATAGACGGCGCCGATCAGCGCTTCGCAGACGTCGGCCAGGATGGCCGGCCGCTTGCGGCCGCCGGCATTGGCCTCCGACGAGCCGAGCTTGATCGCTGCGCCGAGCTCGATGGTGACGGCGATCTCGGCGCAGGTCTCCTTGCGGACCAGATCGGCGAGGCGGCGCGACAGCTCGCCTTCGTCGGCTCTGGGGAAGGCGCGGAACAGCACGTCGGAAATCACCAGGCCGAGCACGTGATCGCCGAGAAATTCGAGCCGCTGATAAGAGCCGGCGCGGTTGCGCGCGCCCTTGAGCGCGGAAATGTGGGTGAGCGCACAATCGAGCAGCGCACTGTCCTTGAAGCGGTAGCCGATGCACTCCTCAAGCACAGTGCCGCGGCGGCGGCGGCGCGGTTCTTTCTGGCCGTCGACGGGCGCGGCCTCGGCGGCAGCGGCGACTATTGCGGCCACGGGTTCTCCGGTGGGCGGTTCTCGGCGCCCCCTACCCTTCGCTGCCCCGCTCGCGGGGGTAGGAAGGGTGGAGGAACCTTTGCCGCGGCGGCTCATCTGACCAGCGTAAATATCCGGTCCCAGCGCACGTCCCAAGGCCAGCGCCAGAGTTCCCACACGTGGGTGTCACCCTTGATCGAGAAGAAAATAATCTGCGCCTTGCCGATAATGTTTTCGTAGGGAACGTAGCCGACCTGGCTGAGCACCCGGCTGTCGGTCGAGTTGTCGCGGTTGTCGCCCATCATGAAATAATCGCCGGGCGGCACCGTATAGACTTGCGTGTTGTCCAGGAAACCGAGATTCGAGAAATAGTGCGTGATGAAGCTGACGCCGTTGGGCAGCGTCTCGCGATAGCACAGGACGGGCTGGACGTCGTCGTCGGAGACACAACTCCCCTCGACGCGTTCGCGCTTGATCGGTTCGCCGTTGATGTTGAGCACGCCGTCGATCATCTGAATTTTGTCGCCGGGAAAGCCGATGACGCGCTTGATGTAGTCGATCGAATCGTCTCGCGGCAGCCGGAACACCACGACGTCGCCGCGCTTGGGCGTGCCACCCATGATGCGGCCGGAGAAAATCCGCGGCGAGAACGGAAACGAGAAGTGGGTATAGCCGTAGGAATATTTCGAGACGAACAGGTAATCGCCGATCAGAAGCGTCGGGATCATCGAGCCGGACGGAATGTTGAAGGGCTGAAACAGAAAGGTGCGGATGACCAGCGCGATGATGAGGGCATTGATGAGGACGCGGATCGTCTCGGCGATGCCACCCTCTTTCTTTTTGGCTCCAGTCTGCACGCTCATCGACCCATCATCCTGCGGTTCACGCGCCCCGCCCCGCGATCTTGTAACCTCTCAATACCACAGGCGCAATTGCACGCGGGGTTTCGCCGCATGGTCGCGCCATGCGATTTTATCGAGCGATTACATTAGCTTGCGAGCAAGCTGGAGAAACATGACGGATTTTTCATCGCAGCTATCGATCGCTCACATTCCGACCTATTCCGAAAAGGCATCGAGTCGACCGCAAGCGACGGCGGCACCTCAACCCGCCGTCACGGCGACCGCCGAAATTATGACGAAGGCGTGGGCCGTCGGCCCCTCGTCGGTGATGGTGAGGTCGATGCGCGCCTCGTAGCCTTGGGGCGTGATCGCGTCGAGGCGCCGCTTGGCGCCGCCGGTCAGCTCCATGGTCGGCCGCCCCGACGGCAGGTTGACGACGCCCATGTCGCGCCACCACACGCCGGCGCGGATGCCGGTGCCGAGCGCCTTGGCACAGGCTTCCTTGGCGGCGAAGCGCTTGGCATAGGTCTCGATCCGGTTGCGCCGCCGTTCGGCGCGGGCGCGCTCGGCCGGCGTGAAGATGCGGTCGATGAAGCGATCGCCGTGGCGCTCGATGACCTTGGCGATGCGGCGCACGTCGGAAATGTCGGAGCCGATGCCGAGAATCATCACCCGGCTCCGTCATTGCGCCGGGCGTGATTCATCACCGCGCGCATCTTGCGCACCACGGCGTCGAGGCCGTCGAAGATCGCCTCGCCGATCAGGAAATGCCCGATATTGAGCTCGGCGATCTCGGGCAAGGCGGCGATCGTCGCCGCAGTGACGAAATCGAGGCCGTGGCCGGCGTGGACCTCAAGGCCCACGCCGTTAGCCCGCTTGGCGCCGCGCACAATGCGTTCGAACTCGGCGGTGCTCGCCGCGGCGTCGCCCGCCGCCACGGCATCGCACCAGGCGCCGGTGTGAATCTCGATGACCGGCGCGCCGATCGCGGCCGCGGCCTCGATCTGCGCCGGCTCGGCGGCAATGAACAGCGACACCCGGATACCGGCTTCCGCGAGCCTACCTACCGTCCCGCGCAAGACGTCGCGCTGGCCGACGGCGTCGAGTCCGCCTTCGGTGGTCCGCTCGGCCCGCCGCTCGGGGACGATGCAGGCGGCGTGAGGCCGCACCTTGCAGGCGATGCCGACCATCTCCGCCGTCGCCGCCATTTCGAAATTGAGCGGTTTGGCAATGCGCTCCTTGAGGCGGGCGATATCATCGTCAACGATGTGACGGCGATCCTCGCGCAGATGCGCGGTGATGCCGTCGGCGCCGGCCGCGATCGCGATCTCGGCCGCCTTCACCGGATCGGGATGCCGCCCGCCGCGCGCATTGCGCACGGTGGCGACGTGGTCGACGTTGACGCCGAGACGAATGGACGGGTTCGCAGCCATGAGGTTGTGTCGCTCCTCGCGCCGGACCGGCTAGCCGTTCACGCGCTCGGCGTTGGCGACGACCTTCTTCGCCCGCAATTGCGAGATGATCGAAGTCAGGTGCTTGAGGTTATAGACTTCGAGATCGATGGTCAGTTCGGTGAAATCGGGTGACTGCCGCGACATTTTGATGTTGTCGATATTGCCGTCGTGCTCGGCGATGACCTGGGTGATTTGCGCCAGCGTGCCGGGCTCGTTGACCGATTGCACCGCGAGCCGCGCCGGGAAGCGCTGCGGCACCTTGTCGTCGACGTCCCAGCGCACGTCGAGCCAGCGTTCCGGCTCGTCCTCGAAATGCCTCAGCGCATCCGATTGGATCGGGTAGATGGTGATGCCCTCGCCCGGTGTCATGATGCCGACGATGCGGTCGCCTGGCACCGCACCGCCGTTCGGCGCAAAGCTCACCGGCAGATCGGTGTTGATGCCGCGGATCGGCAGCGACGTGCCGTCCTCGCCGCCGCCGGGCAGCTTGAACTTCACCGCCTTGGTCCATTTCAGACCGAACCAGCCGCTCTCCGCTTTCGGCACCAGCGGGGTGACGCGCTCGTCCTTGTAGTCGGGATACATGGCGCGCACCACGTCCGACGCCCGCATCTCGCTGCGGCCAACGGCGGAAAAGACGTCGTCGATCGAGGCCCGCGCCAGGCGCGGCAGCGCGCCTTCGAGCTTCTCGTCGGAATATTCGATCTTGGCGCGCTGGCACAGCCGCTCGACGATGCGCCGGCCGAGCGCCGAATATTGGCTGCGTACCGCCTCGCGCGTGGCGCGGCGGATGGCGGCGCGCGCCTTGCCGGTGACCACGATGGATTCCCAGGCGGCCGGCGGCGCGGTCTGCGCCTTGGAGGTCAAAATTTGCACCTCGTCGCCATTTTGCAGCGGCGAAGACAGCGGCCCCATCTTGCCGTTGATCTTGGCGCCGATCGCCATATTGCCGACGTCGGTGTGCACCGCATAGGCGAAATCGATCGGCGTCGCGCCGCGCGGCAGCGCGATCAATTTTCCCTTCGGCGTGAAGCAGAACACCTGGTCGTGGAACAATTCGAGCTTGGTGTGCTCCAAGAACTCTTCCGGATTGGAGCCTTCGGCGAGAAGCTCGATGGTGCGGCGCAGCCAGCCGTAAGCGTTCGATTCTCGCGACAGCAACTCGGTCGGCGAGCCGACGCCGTCCTTGTAGAGGGCGTGAGCGGCGATGCCGTATTCGGCGATCTGTTGCATGTCGCGGGTGCGGATCTGCAGCTCGACGCGCTGCTTGCCGGGCCCGATCACCGTGGTGTGGATCGAGCGGTAATCGTTCTGCTTCGGCGTCGAGATGTAATCCTTGAAGCGCCCCGGCACCACCGGCCAGGAAATATGGACGATGCCGAGGGCCTGATAGCATTCGGTGACGTTGCCCACGATGACGCGGAAACCGAAAATGTCGGAGAGCTGCTCGAAGCCGACCGCCTTGCGCTCCATCTTGCGCCAGATCGAATAGGCGCGCTTGCGCCGGCCGACAACCTCGGCGCTGATGCCTCGGTCGCCGAGCTTTTTGGTCAGCTGCTGCTCGATCTCGCTGATCCAGCCGCTTGATTTTGCCGCGAGCGCTTCAAGGCGCTCGGTGAGTACCTTGTACGCGTCGGGATTGAGCTCGCGAAACGACAGATCTTCGAGCTCCTCGCGCATCTCATGCATGCCGATGCGGCCGGCAAGCGGAGCATAAATGTCGAGCGTCTCCTCCGCGGTGCGCCGCCGCGCTTCGGGCGGCCGGTGCGCCAAGGTGCGCATATTGTGCAGCCGGTCGGCGAGCTTGATGAGCAGCACCCGCACGTCGGCGGCGATGGCGAGCAGGAGCTTGCGCATATTCTCCGCCTGCTTGGCCTCCTTGGTGACGAGGTCGAGCTTTTTCAGCTTGGTCAAACCCTCGACCAGCCGGCCGATGTCATGACCGAACACGCGGTCGATCTCGGCGCGGGTGGCGTCGGTATCCTCGATGGTGTCGTGCAAGAGCGCCGCCGCGATGGTGGCGTCATCGAGCTTGAGGTCGGTGAGAATCGCGGCGACTTCCAAGGGGTGCGAAAAATACGGGTCGCCCGAATCGCGCTGCTGTTTGCCATGGGCCTGCATGGCGTACACATAGGCGCGGTTGAGCAGGTCCTCGTTGGTTGCAGGATTGTACTGCTTGACCCGGTCGATCAGCTCGTATTGCCGCATCATGCGCGGCTTGCGGGGCTTGGTCGCCACCTCCGCACCGTTGGCCTTCGGCACCGGGTTCGGACCGCGCGCCACCGCCACCCGGGAACGAGGCTGGTTCTGCATCCGCGGCAGATCATCGGTCGGCAAGCGCGGCATCACGGTCCTTGGTCGATCGCTCCGAAAACGGGCGAAAGCTGATCACAAGGATATCATGGGGCTGCATTAGCGCCACAAGTCGTGGCCACAGACTTGGGCTGCAGCAGCCGGGCCGAAAATCCTTGGGCGACCAAAGTCGCCATCCAAGGCGAAATTTCCGTTAAGGGATCGCGGTGGATTAGCCCTGCAAAGGCAGGGGCTTATTCCTCGTCGTCGCCAGCATCGGGCTCGGGCACGTTTTCGGGCGGGGTAAGACCCTCCAAGCCCTTGAGCAGCTCTTCCTCGGTCATCCGGTCGGTGGTGACGTCGGTGTCGTCGGCATCGACGCCGGTTCCGGGAGCGCCGATCAGGGGCACCGTCTCGGGCTCCGGCTCGTCGACTTCGACGTATTTCTGCAACGAGTGGACGAGTTCCTCCTTGAGGTCCTCGGGCGAAACCGCCTCGTCGGCGATTTCGCGCAACGCCACGACCGGATTTTTGTCGTTGTCGCGGTCGACCGTGATCTGGGTGCCGGACGAGATCATGCGCGCGCGGTGGCTTGCGAGCAGGACCAGATCGAACCGGTTTTCGACCTTGTCGATGCAATCTTCGACGGTCACACGGGCCATGTTTTCAACTCCTTAACGGGTCCCGGGCGGGTTCCCTGCAACCGGGCCTTGTGCATGAATCTGACGTTTACGTACAGTCACGGACCCCAAAGTTCAAGTGTGAAATTGCGCGGGTCATTTTTAACTTGGCTGCCGCGCAACGCTCTGTTACCCAAAAATCCGGGAACGAAGTCGCGGCGCTCGGAATCATACTTTCGGAGTTGCCGCGACGGCGTGCCGCAGTGCTCTCGCCACGGTGCCAGCGCCGCTCAGCACCGGCAATATTGCCCCTGCCGCAATATTGCGCCATCACCGGCGATGGTGCTTCGAACGTCCTAAGTTTCCGCTGGCGACAAACGATTTATACGCGCCGGACACGTCGAACGAATTGCGGCTGATCCGGTTTCATCACGAGAGACAGTAGAGAGACATCATGTCGGCACAAATCGAAAAAATCGCGCTCTTTATCGACGGCGCCAATCTTTACGCCACCGCCAAATCGCTCGGCTTCGATATCGACTACAAAAAGCTCCTGCGCGAGTTCCAGTCGCGCGGCTATCTGGTGCGCGCCTTCTACTACACCGCGGTGATCGAGGATCAGGAATATTCCTCGATCCGGCCGCTGATCGATTGGCTCGACTACAACGGCTACACCGTCGTCACCAAAGCGACCAAGGAATTCGTCGACCAGACCGGCCGCCGCAAGGTCAAGGGCAACATGGATATCGAGCTCGCGGTCGACGCCATGGAGCTAGCCCCGCATATCGACCAGATGGTGCTGTTCTCCGGCGACGGCGATTTCCGCTCGCTGGTGGAAGCTGTGCAGCGCCGCGGCGTGCGCGTCATCGTGGTGTCGACGATTTCGACCCAGCCGCCGATGGTCGCCGACGAGTTGCGCCGCCAGGCCGATCAGTTCGTCGACATCGTGGAGTTGCAGTCCAAGATCGGACGCGATCCGTCGGAACGGCCGATGCGCGAGCCCCGGGAGATGCGTGAGCCTCGGGAACCGCGCGAAGGACGCGAGCCGCGCCACACCCCGCAATTCCTGCAGCGCAGCGCCACCACCGCACCGCGGGTCGACGTCGAAGCCGACGACGAGTTCGAAGACGACTAACGTCGATGAATGGGGCATATGCCCTCGCCGCCCAAGACTGCCAAGACTGATGCGAAAGCGCGCCCGGCAAAAACCACGCCCGGCCGCGATTGCCCGCGCTGCCCTCGCCTCGTCGCTTTCCGCAAAGACTGGCGCAAGCGTGAGCCGGAATGGTTCAACGCGCCGGTCGAATCCTTCGGGCCGCGCGACGCCCGTCTTCTCATCGTTGGCCTGGCGCCAGGACTGCGCGGCGCCAACCGCACCGGCCGACCGTTCACCGGCGATTTTGCCGGTGACCTGCTTTACGGCACGCTGCTCGAATTCGGCTTCGCCCGCGGCCACTATCAAGCCCGTGCCGATGACGGCCTCGAACTGATCGATTGCCGCATCACCAACGCGGTGCGCTGCGTGCCGCCCGAGAACAAACCGACACCGCAGGAGATCACGACCTGCCGGACATTCCTCACTGCAACGATTGCAGAGATGCCGCGGCTGCGCGCCGTCATCGCGCTCGGCAGGATCGCCCACGAGTCATTGATCGTGGCGCGAGATTTAAGCCGCTCGCTCTACCCGTTCACGCACGGCCGCGCGCACGCGGTGGGCGAAATCAAGCTGTTCGATAGCTATCACTGCTCGCGCTACAATACGAATACCGGCGTACTGACGCCGCAGATGTTCCGCGAGGTGTTCACGCTGGTGCGCGAACACCTCGACGCGGCCGGTTAGTGGAAGATCGAGGCTTCGTAGTTGCCCGAGCCCATTTCGCCGCGCGGGAAGATGCCGTGCTGCTCGATCCATTCGAAGGACTCTTCGAAGGTCTGTTTCGAATAAGGCTCGAACACCAGCCGCTCGCCCGGACCCCAGCGCCGCGTATCCATCTGGGCGTGGAAGCGCGCCGGGAATTCTCTGTTGTAGTAGTGCGTGTACAGCTCCGGCCGAAGGTCGATGTCGCGTTGCGCCCGGCGCAGCGCCCGGAAATATTTGCGCACGTCTTCCGGGTCCGGCGTGCCGGTGACCATCGATGCCATCATGAAGGTGGTGTCGATGATTTTGCGAAAGCCGAGTTGCTCGAGGAAATAATACGGCCCTGAGAACAGCGACGCCGCCGGCACCTTGCGGTCGATCAGAAGCTCCATGCGGCTGAACAGGAGCCCGTCGTTGAACGATAGTTTGATCTGATCGGGCTTGAGGTACTGTTCGAGGCCCTGGATGGTGGCGTAGTGGCTGCCTGACTGATAGCCGACCGAGATCGGCACAGCGGCAAGATCGGCGGGCGTCTTCACCGCGGATTCCGGCGGCACGAATACGCCGCAAGGCGAAACCGAGTATGCGTCAGCGTAGAGCTTGCCGTGGCCGTTGGAGGCGGCGACGTTCATGGTCCAATGGCAGGCACCGCTGACATTGCAGGTGCGGCCCGTTTCCAGGGTCTGATAGGCGCCGACCTTGTTGCCGATGTGGTGGCCGCTGCCCGAACTCGAATCCATAGTCTCGCGGAACTCATAGTCGAGACCTTCGGCGGTAAAATAGCCCTTCTCCTCGGCGACCCATTCGTGCAGCCGGAAATGCGGCGCGACGACGAATTTCGACATCGGGTTCCTCCTGGTGCGCGGTTCTGATTGCGGCGGGCACTTTATCCATACCGCGGGAAATCGAATTGATAATCGCGGCGACTCGAAATAGATTGTCCACGTTTAGTTGACAATTCTCGGGCGCGCCATGGATCGTTTTGAAAACGCAAGAGTTTTTGCGGCCGTCATCGAAGCTGGTGGGTTCACGGCCGGCGCCGAGCGGCTCGGTCTGTCGCGCGCCGCGACCAGCAAGCATGTGCTGCAACTCGAGGAACGGCTCGGCGCGCGCCTCCTCGACCGCACCACGCGGCGCGTCAGCGCCACCGACGCCGGCCGCAGGTTTTATGAACAATGCCGGCGCATTCTCGCCGAGCTCGACGAGGCCGAGCGCGCGGCAAGCGAATTGCACAACGAGCCGCGCGGCGAATTACGCGTGATCGCGCCGACCAATTTCGGCCTCACCGAATTGGGAACGGCGATCACCGACCTCGTCGTCGCCTACCCGAAGCTGCGCGTCAATCTGACGGTCAACGATCACGTCACCGATCCGATCCAAGCCGGCTACGACATCGCCATCAGCGTCGGCATGCCGCGCGGCACCGCGTCGAGCCTGATCGCGCGCAAGCTCAATACCGCGCGGCGGATCCTGTGCGCCGCGCCGGACTATCTGGCGCGGCGCGGCACGCCGCAAATCCCCGAAGACCTCACCCAGCACGATTGCCTTTGCTACAGCTACATCGCCGAACCCGACGAGTGGCACTTTATCGGCGCGGACGGCGAACGCGTGGTCAAGGTGAGCGGGCCGATCGTCACCAGCCACCGCCAGGTGTTGAACACTGCCGCCGTGCGCGGCCTCGGCATCGCCTATGGCCCGATCATTTTCTTCCGCGCCGATATCGATGCCGGCCGCCTGCAGCATGTGTTGCCGGACTACCAGCTGCCTGAAGCGACGATCTACGCGGTCTATCCCGCAAGCCAGCAGCTTTCCGCCAAGATCAAGGTTTTCAACGATTTCATGGCGCAGCATTTCGCCGCCAGCACCATCTTTCGCTGATACTCATTTAAGTGCGCATGATCTTGCCCGAAAACCGGTTCCCACTTTTCGGGATCATGCTGGCCGACTTCGCAGCCAGGCAATGACCTCTTCGGCACTCTTGTCCGGCGGGAACACCGGATAGAACACTTTGACGATCTTGCCGTCCTCGATGACCAGCGCCATGCGCGCGAGTAACGTCATTCCCGACGTCATGAACATCGGCAGGTGCAAGCTTGTCGCCAGATTCAATTCGGCATCCGACAAAATCGGAAACGGCAGATGCAAGCGATCGGCGACTTCTTGCTGGTAGCCGGTATCCTGCGTCGACAGGCCAAAAACCTGGGCGACGCCAAACGCCTTGAGGTCGGCGAAATGATCGCGAAAGCCGCACGATTGCGGCGTGCAGCCGCGCGCGCCGGGGATTTGATCCCAGCCCGGCGGCGGATCGACGCCGGGCACGCCGGTGCGCGGATAGACGTAAACCACGGTGCGGCCCTTGAGCTTCGACAGGTTCACCATGCCGCCGCCGGTCGCCGGTAGCGCCACGTCCGGCAGCTTCACGCCGGTCAGATGCCGCGCCCGGCCGTCATCCTGCGGCGCGGGAATATCGGGCGGCAGGACGTTCGGATTATGCGTGCCGGGCGCCTCAGCCATTCTTCTCACTCGCATAGGACATGAATTCCATCAGCGACCCGTCGGGATCGCGAAAGTAGACGCTGGTGCCGGCGCCCTTGGCGCCGAAGCGCTGCATCGGACCGCTCTCGATGCGCACGCCGCAGCGGCCGAGATGAGCGATGGCGTCGGCAATCGGCCCCATCCATTCGAAGCACAGATCGCTGTTGCCGGGAGCGACCGGTAGTCGCGCCACTTCGGCGGGTTTTACGCCGGGGCCATGCACGTTGAGCTGCTTGTCGCCGAAGCGATAAGCGTAACCGGCCGGCCGCGCCACCAGCTCGGCGCCGAGCACCGTGGTGTAGAACGCGTTCGAGCGTTCCCAGTCAGTGACGTGAATGACACAGTGGTCGAGCTTTGTCGGCAACATATTCACCCCTTCTGCCGCAGCAGCCGGCCGCGCTCGCGCTCCCATGAGCGCTTCTTTTCGGTCTCGCGCTTGTCATAGAGTTTTTTGCCGCGCGCCAGCGCCAGCTCGACCTTGGCGCGGCCCTTTTCGTTGAAATAGAGCTTGAGCGGCACCAAGGTCATGCCCTCGCGCTCGACCGCGCCGATCAGCTTGTTGATCTGCCGCTTGTGCAGCAACAATTTGCGCGGCCGCTTCGGCGCGTGATTGAAGCGATTGGCCTGCAGATATTCCGGGATGTTGGAATTGATCAGCCAGATTTCGCCGCCGCGGGCATCGGCGTAGGATTCCCCGATCGTCGCCTTGCCTTGGCGCAGCGACTTTACCTCGGTGCCGGTCAGCGCGACGCCGGCTTCCATGGTCTCGTCGATGAAATAGTTGAAGCGCGCTTTGCGGTTGTCGGCAACGACGCGGAGCTTCCGTTCAGGCTTCGTTGCCATGCCGCTGTCCCAAAACCTTCAGCGGCTCTTGAGCAGGTCGCGGATCTCGGTCAGCAACTGCACTTCCTTTGACGGCGCAGCCGGCGCCGGGGGCGCTTCGGATTTCAGCCGGGTGATCGCCTTGATGCACAGGAACAGCACCCAGGCGATAATCAGAAAGTTGATGACCAGGGTGAGGAAGTTGCCCCAGGCCAATACCGCACCTTGCTTTTTCGCCTCAGCCAGAGTCGTTGCCGTAACTTTCGCCGACAACGGCAGGTAATAATTGGAGAAATCGAGCCCGCCGGTGATCGCGCCGATGACCGGCATGATGATGTCGCCGACCAGCGAATTGACGATGGCGCCGAAGGCGGCACCGATGATCACGGCGACGGCCAGGTCGACGACGTTGCCGCGCATGGCGAATTTCTTGAATTCTTCAAGCATCGATCCCTCCCGTTAGTCGACGCGTCATCATCAGCGCACAGGCGGCGCCAGAACTCTTCTGCGAAAAGCGTCCAGCTTCAGTTGATCAGGCCGGCATGCACCATGGCTTCGCGGACGGCGATCTGCGCCTTCTCGGTCGCCGGCACCATCGGCAGCCGCAGCCTGTTCTCGCACTTGCCCAACAGCGAGAGCGCATATTTGACCGGCGCCGGGCTCGTCTCGACGAAGAGATTGATATGAAGCGGCGCCAGCTTGTCCTGCAACTTCAACGCCGCCGCATAATCTCCTCGCAGGCACGCCGCCTGGAATTCGGAGCACAGCCGCGGCGCCACGTTCGACGTCACCGAGATGCAGCCATGGCCGCCATGGGCCATGAAGCCGAGCGCGGTAATGTCTTCGCCGGACAGCTGGTTGAAATCCTCGCCCATCGCGGCGCGCTGCTGGCTGACGCGCGCCATGTTCGCGGTCGCATCCTTCACACCGGCGATGTTCTTGAGCTCGTAAAGGCGCTTCATAGCATCGACCGACATGTCGATCACCGAACGGACCGGAATGTTGTAGATGATGATCGGAATGCCGATCGCGTCGTTGATCGCCTTGAAGTGCTGATAGAGGCCTTCCTGGGTGGGCTTGTTGTAATAGGGCGTGACCACGAGCACGGCATCGGCGCCGGCCTTCTCGGCGTGCCGCGCGAGATCGATCGCTTCTTTGGTCGAGTTCGAGCCGGCTCCGGCCACGACTGGCACACGGCCGCGAGCCTGGTCGATGCACCATTCGACGACATGGTGATGCTCCTCGTGGGACAGCGTCGGGCTTTCGCCGGTCGTGCCCACCGGAACGAGGCCGTTGGTGCCCTCGGCAATCTGCCAATCGACCAGGGCGCGGAACGCTTTCTCGTCGACGGCACCGTTCTTGAACGGGGTGACGAGCGCGGTAAACGAGCCTCGGAAGGTGGTCTTGGCGGTCATGATACGGGTCCCTGGCGCGGCCCGGCGGCAAGCGGAACGCTTGCGGCAGCGGAGCCCACCGTCAGGCATAAATATCGGTTCGGGAGCGGGCTTGAAAGGCCTTTGCGCGGACAATGCCGCGGTTTTGCCGCGAAATACCGGAATTGTCCGGCCGCCTTCAAAAAGCTTAGTAATTCCTCAATCTTACCGGCGGAAGAGATTCCCTTAAGAATCGCCGGCGGTGAGTGCCGCGGAGGATCGGTGCTGGTGACCCTTATTCGGCTTTCGCTATTTGTGGCGACCCTCCTGGTCGCGGGGGAAGGAATTTGCGCAGCGCAAACGCAGGTCCCGCTGCCGCAGGCCAAACCGGCGGCGATCGCGCCCGCCCCGAATGCCAAAGCGACCGAGAATAAAGCCACCGAACACAAAGCCACCGAGCACAAAACCGCCGAGCATAAAGCCACCGAACACAAAGCAACCGAGCGCAAGGAGCAGGCCCATAAGGGCACGCCCGCGCCGCTGTCGCTTTCACCCGGCACGCTTCGCGGCCCGACCACCGCGTCCGTCCCCAATCCGGCCGGCCGCGGCAACGTCACGCCCCCTGCCCCGGCCATGCCGCCGCCGCTTTTACGATCGACGCCAGCCTTGGCCATGGCAACCGGCGCGGCGACGTCGCCGCTGGATCTCAACGCGCTCAAACAGGCCGTGGATCTGGTCGGCAAAAGCCGCAGCGACGAAGCCGCCAATCTCGAAAATTCGATTTCAGATCCGTTGGCGCGCAAGCTGGTCGAATGGCTGGTGCTGCGCAGCGACGACAATACCGCCAATTTTGCGCGCTACTCAGCCTTCATCGCCGGCAATCCGAGTTGGCCGAGCATCGTCACCTTGCGGCGGCGGGCGGAGGCGGTGCTGTGGCAGGAGCGCGACGACCCGACGACCGTGCTCGCCTTCTTCAAGACCGACTCTCCGCACACCGCCAAGGGCAAGTTCGCGCTGGCGCGGGCACTGCTCTCGCAGGGCGACAGCGCCGGTGCCCATCAGGCGATCAGCGACACCTGGCGCAGCGACGGCTTCTCCGCCGATCTCGAGGAGCAGGCCCGCGATATGTTCGCAGGCCTCATCACCGCCGACGACGACAAGGCACGCATGGACGCCCGCCTCTATGCCGAGGACGATGACGCCGGATTGCGGGCGGCGCATCATCTCGACGGCACGCAGCTTGCGATCGCCAAAGCGCGCGCCGCGGTCATCAATAAGGCCGGCAACGCCAAGGCGCTGCTCGAAGGCGTGCCGGCGACGGCTCAGCACGACGCCGGCTATATTTACAGCCGCGCGCAGTTTCTGCGCCGCGGCGACAAGATCGACGAGGCTGGCCGCTGGATGATCTCGGCGCCGCACGATCCGGCGGCGCTACGCGACGTCGATCAATGGTGGGTCGAGCGGCGGCTCCTGGCGCGCAAGCTGCTCGACCTCGGCAATGCCAAGATGGCCTATGAGGTCGCCAACGGCGCTGCGGCGCCGATGAACGAGAATTACCGCACCGACCAAGCGTTCACGGCGGGCTGGATCGCGCTAACATTCCTGCACGAGCCGGCCGTGGCGCTTGCGCATTTCGCCCGCATCGCCGAAGGCGTTTCCAATCCTATTACGCTTGCGCGGGCGTTCTATTGGCAGGGCCGCGCCGCGGAGGCGGCCGGCCGCGAGCATGACGCGCGCACCTATTACGACAGCGCGGCGCGTTTTCCGACCGCCTATTACGGCCAGTTGGCGCGGGCGCGGCTCGATCTCAACGAGGTCACGCTGCGGCCATTGCCGGCGCCGTCGGCTGACCTTCATGGCCTCGAAGTCGCGCGCGTATTCGAGATGCTCTACGCCGTCGACGCCCGCGACGTCGTCGCTGCGATGGCGGCGGACTTGGCCGACAAGGCGAACGATCCGGCGGCGCTGACGACACTCGCCGAGATCACAAAACAGCACAACGACGCGCGCGCGACGCTGCTCATCGGCAAAATCGCGCTCGGCCGCGGCTTTCCGTTGGAGCAATATGCATTCCCCGATTTCGGCGTGCCGGATTTCCAGCCGATCGGGCCGGACGTCGAGCGCTACGTGGTCTATTCGATCGTGCGGCAGGAAAGCGCCTTCAATCCCAAGGTCGTGTCCGGCGCCAATGCCTACGGGCTGATGCAGGTCACTCCGGCCGCCGCCCGCGATACGGCGAAACGATTCAACGTGACGTTCGATCAGCGCCGCCTCGCCAACGACGTCACTTATAACGCCCAGCTTGGCTCAGCCGAGCTCGGCGCCGACCTCGATTTCTATCGCGGCTCCTACATTCTGGCATTTGTCGCCTACAATGCCGGCCGCGGCCGGGCCAGGGACTGGATCGCGCAATACGGCGATCCGCGCGATCCAAAAGTCGATCCGATCGACTGGATCGAGCGCATTCCGATCTCGGAGACGCGCTATTACGTCCAGCGCGTGCTGGAGAACATGCAGGTCTACCGGGCCCGCTTCGACAACGGCTCGCGGCTGTTGATCGACGCCGACATGCGCCGCGGCAGCTGACGTCGCGACCGCCACGGCCGGCGGATAATTGCAGCGCCAAATTCCGGCAACTAGATTGGCCGTCGGAACGCCGAGGCCATACGGACTTTCGTGGAGCGTACTCGATATGACTGGCGGCGGACGCGATGGCAGGAGCATTTTCGTCACCGCGCAGGATGGCTTGCGCCTGCATGTGCAGGAATACGGCAGCCGCACCGCGCCCGGGGTTCCGGTCGTCTGCCTGCCGGGGCTGACCCGCACCGTGAGCGATTTCGACGCGCTGGCGCCGGCCTTGGTGAACGACATGACGGTCAAGCGCCGCGTCATCGCCATCGATTCGCGCGGTCGCGGCCAATCCGACCACGACAGCAATCCGGACAACTACAATCTCGCGGTCGAACTTGCCGACGTGGCGACGGTTCTGACCGCGCTGGGCGTACGGCCCGCGGTCTTTGTCGGCAGTTCGCGGGGCGGCCTCCTGACCATGCTCATGGGCGTGGCGCATCCGACCGCGATCGCCGGCGTCGTATTGCACGATATCGGCCCGGTGATCGAGCTGAAGGGGCTGGTGCGGCTGAAGAGCTATGTCGGCAAGCTGCCGACGCCGCGCAGTTTTGCCGACGGCGCCGAGATCCTGCGCCGGTTGTTCGCCGCGCAATTTCCTTTGGTCACGGCGGAGGGGTGGCTCGCGGCCGCGCACCGCACCTGGCTCATGAAGGATGACGTGCTGACGCCGACCTATGACGTCCGGCTGGCACGGACGCTCGCCGACATCGACGTCGAACGGCCGCTGCCGCCGCTCTGGAACGAGTTCGACTCGCTTGTCCGCGTGCCTATGCTGGTCATCCGCGGCGCCAATTCCGACATCCTGTCGGCCGCGACGGTCGAGGCCATGGCTGCGCATCATCCCGGGATGCAGTCGATCGAGGTGCCGGATCAGGGCCACGTTCCTGCGCTCGCAGGCGACCTCATCGCCACGGTGGCGCAGTTTGTCGCCGCCTGCGACGGTGCGGCTTCGCATCAATAGATATTGCAGAAAGAAAAATCCCCGGCGGAAGGACCGCCGGGGATCATCGAATTCATATCTCGATCAAGCGATCAGGGCAGGAAGTCGCGGTGAGCGCGAACGCTGACCATCCAGTTGCTCTCGTTTGCGATCGTCAACGCGCCGGACGGGCCAGAGATGGCATTGATCGCTGGCACAAAGCCGGTCGTTGTCGTCGCGCTTTTCATCTCCGAGTACAGCACTTCGACGCCCAGGTAGAACGTCTTGGTCACGTCCCACTGCGTGCGGGCGCCGACGCCCCAGGTCGACCAGTTGTTGCTGCAGCCCGGGAAGGCCACGGCGGGTGTGCCGGAGCCAGCGCCAAAGCCCTGGTTCGCGCAGAGTTGGGCGTTGGCCGTGCTGCCATAACTCACCTCGTACCAGGCGCCGTACAGCGCGGTATGCTGGTGTTGCGGTTATTGGCGCTGCCGGCGTACGGACCCCAGGTCATGGAGCCGTTGATGCCGCCGTAGGCCGCTTCCGCGCGGACCCAGCCACCGATCTTAATGCACAGATCAGTACCAGGCATATAGTAGAATCCTGCCCCGTAGAGGCTGCAGACCTTCACGTACTCAACTGATCGGGCGTTGGTGCGCCAACATAATCTTGTCGAGTCAATGGTCCCGGCGGATTAGCCGACCGCGATCGAACCAAGATGCGCAAACGAGCCTCGGCGAAGCCCGGGTATTGCCAAGGCCGTTGCTGCGCATTTACAGGCGAACCAGCCAAAAGCGGAAGTTTCCGGTGCCGGGTATATGCTGGGTCGGGACGTTTTCGGCGCAGATCTGCGCGACGCGAAACGATTATTGCTGAGTCTCCCGGGACTGCAAAACCTGCAACGTCCCGCAGCCACCGCGCATTTCCGCTTGTGGTCGTTCGACCGAAACGGCGTCGCGCGATGCAAGGTGCAGCGATTGTCCCAAATTACCCCGCGCATTGACGCCCCCGATGGCGGCCGTTACCCCGTCCCGGCAAGAGGCTGCCGATGAACGTCAAGGAAAGGGTCGCGCTCGGATCGATCGCCGCCTCGGCAGGGCTTGCGGCGGCGAAGGCTATCGTCGGCCTCTTGACCGGCTCGCTGGCGATCTTGTCCGAGGCCGGCCACTCGCTGATCGACCTCTCGGCGACGGTGCTGACCTATTTCGCGGTGCGGCTCTCCGGCAAGCCGGCCGACAAGGAACACCAATACGGCCACGGCAAGGTCGAAAGCGTCACCGCGCTTGCCGAAACGGCGCTGTTGTTTTTGCTCTCGGCCATCGTGATCTGGGAGGCGGCGCAGCGTCTGATTGGTGCGCAGGCGCACGCTGTCGAAGCAACCGTCGCAGCCTTTGCCATCATCGCCTGCTCTATCGTGGTTGATTTTTTCCGCGCCCGGACACTGCGCCGGGTCGCCGCGGCAACCTCCAGCGAGGCGCTTGAAGCCGACGCCCTGCATTTCGGCTCCGACATGTGGTCATCGGTTGCGGTGCTGGTCGGGTTGTGTGGCGTGGCGCTCGGCTATTCGTGGGCCGATGCCACGGCGGCGATCGTGGTCGCGGTTTTCATCTGCATTGCCGGCTGGCGGCTCGGCCGCCGCACCCTCGATACCTTGACCGATGCGGCTCCGGCAGGCGTCAGCGAGCGCGTTGCCGCGATTGCGCGGCAAGTTCCCGGTGTCGTCAGCGTCGAGCGAGTGCGGGCGCGGCCGGCCGGCGCGGTGCTGTTCGTCGATCTCGCAGTCGGCGTCAGCCGCACCCTGCCGCTCGATCGCGTCTCCGCCATCATGGAGCGGCTGACCCGCGCCGTGCGCGCCGAACTGCCCAGTGCCGAGGTCACCATCACCACCGAGCCGCGCGCGCTCGACGACGAGACGGTGCGCGAACGGGTGATGATGATCGCGCGCAATCGCGGGCTGGCCATTCATCACGTCGCCGTGCAGGCGATCGAGGGCCGGCTCGCGGTATCGGTGGATCTCGAAGTCGAAGGCGCCATGGCGCTCAATGCCGCGCACGAGGTGGCGAGCGGCCTTGAAGAAGCGATGCGCGAGGAGCTCGGGCCGGACGTCGAAGTCGAGACCCATATCGAGCCGCTGCCCGCCGACGTTCTGCCCGGCCGCGACGCGCCGGCCGCGCGCATCGCCGAAGTGCGCGCAGCGCTGGCGACGCTCGCCGCCGAGATTGCCGAGCTCGGCGAAGTGCACGACGTGCGCGTGCGCGAGACGCAAGATGGCGAGATCGTCAATTTCCACTGCCGGGTCGATCCGGCGCTCTCGGTCGGCGCCGTCCATGACGCCGTCGATGCGCTGGAGCGCCGGCTGCGGCGCCGCTTTCCCTTGATCCAACGCGTCATCGGCCACGCCGAGCCGCGGCAATAGGTGGCCTGCTTTCAATTCGGCCGCAAAACTTCTACATCAAGGCCATCATGCGTACCGAAGAACACCGCCCGATCCGCCTGCAGGATTACCGCCCGCCCGACTGGCTGATTGAAACCGTCGATCTCGACGTTTCTCTCCATCCCACCGCGACCACGGTCCGCGCCAAGCTCAAGCTCAAGCCCAACAGCGCCAGCGCTCCGGCGCCACTCGTGCTTGATGGTGAAGTGCTGAAGCTCAAATCGCTCACGCTGGACGGTAAGCCGTTGCCGGCGGAAAATTATGTCGCCACGCCCGACAAGCTCACAATCGCGCAGCCGCCGAACCGGCCGTTCGAGATCGAGATCGAGACCGTCGTCGATCCGACCAACAACACCCAGCTCATGGGGCTGTACCGCGCCGGCCCAACCTATTGCACCCAGTGCGAGGCCGAGGGTTTTCGCCGCATCACCTATTTTCTCGACCGGCCCGACGTGATGGCGGTCTACACCACGCGCATCGAGGCCGACAAAAGCGACGCGCCGGTGCTGCTCGCCAACGGCAATCTGACCGCGCAAGGCGACGTGGCAGGCACCGCGCGGCATTTCGCGGTGTGGCACGATCCGTTTCCAAAACCGTCTTATCTCTTCGCGCTGGTCGGCGGCCGGCTGGCGCAAGTCTCCGACAATTTTACGACCATGTCCGGCCGCAAAGTGACGCTGCATATCTATGTCGAGCCCGGCAAGGAGGACCGCTGCGGCTATGCCATGGACAGCCTCAAGCGCGCCATGCGCTGGGACGAGGAGGCTTTCGGCCGCGAATACGATCTCGATATTTTCATGATCGTCGCGGTGTCGGCGTTCAACATGGGCGCCATGGAGAACAAAGGCCTCAACGTCTTCAACGACAAATACGTGTTGGCCTCGCCGGAGAGCGCCACCGACGGCGACTATGCCAGCATCGAGGCGGTGATCGCCCACGAATATTTCCACAACTGGACCGGCGACCGCATCACCTGCCGCGACTGGTTTCAGCTCTGCCTGAAGGAAGGGCTGACGGTTTTCCGCGACCAGGAATTTTCCGCCGACCAGCGCTCGCGCGCCGTCGAGCGCATCAGCGACGTGCGCGGCCTGCGCGCGCATCAATTCGTCGAGGATTCAGGCCCCCTCGCCCATCCGGTGCGGCCGGAAATCTATCACGAAATCAATAACTTCTACACGAGCACCGTCTATGACAAAGGCGCCGAAGTGGTGCGCATGATCAAGGCGCTGCTCGGCGCGGATCTGTTTCGCAAGGGCATGGACCTCTATTTCACGCGTCATGACGGCCATGCTGCCACCGTCGAGCAGTTCGTGCAGTGTTTTGCCGACGCGAGCGGCCGGAATTTTTTCCCGCAATTCATGCGCTGGTATTCGCAGGCCGGCACGCCGGAGATCAGAATCGCACCGCATTACGATGCGCGCGCCAAAACCTGCCGGCTTGACGTCACGCAGACGATCCCGCCGACGCCGAACCAGCTGAGCAAACAACCGATGGTGATCCCGCTTGCCATCGGCCTCGTCGGCAAGTCTGGCGCCGATCTGCCGCTCACACTCGATGGCCGCCCGGTGTCGCGCGGCGTGATCGAGTTGAAGGAGCGGAACCAAACTTTCGTCTTCAGCGAGGTCGCCGAACGGCCGATCCCGTCGATCAACCGCGGCTTCTCGGCGCCGGTCAAATTGTCGGTGCCGATCGAAGCCGAAGATCTGCGCTTTCTCGCCGCCCACGATTCCGATCCGTTCAACCGCTGGCAAGCGGTACAAACCCTGGCGATGTCGCTTCTGACATCAAATGTCGCGGCGTTGCGCAACGGTGCAACCGCGCGCGATGACGAGGGCTTGATGGCGGCATTTGGCGCGATCCTTGCGAACGACAAGCTCGAGCCCGCCTTCATCGCGCTCAATCTGGTGCCGCCGAGCGATGCCGATATTGCCCGCGAGATCGGCCGCGATGTCGACCCCGATGCGGTCTTTGCCGCGCGGCGGAAGTTGCGCCTCGCCATCGGCACGCGGCACGCCGCCGCGCTGTCGCGCACTTACGAGCGGATGAATACCGGCGGTCCTTACAGCCCGGATGCCAAAAGCGCCGGGCGGCGCGCGCTCAAGAATGTCTGCCTCGATCTGATGGCGCTGACGCAGGACGGCGCCGCGATCGCCCGCGCGCTTGACCAATATTCCAGCGCCGACAACATGACCGACCGCATGGCGGCGCTGGAGACGCTGGCGCAGCACGACCGCCCGGAGCGTTCAGCCGTGCTCGATGATTTCTACCGGCGCTATGCCGACGATCCGCTGATCATCGACAAATGGCTGGCGCTGCAAGCGATCATTCCGGAGCCGGCGACGCTCGACCGCGTGCGCGCTTTGACCCGCCATCCCGCCTTCTCCATGGCCAATCCGAACCGGGTGCGCTCGCTGATCGGCGCTTTCGCCCAAGCCAACCACACTCAGTTCAACCGCCTCGACGGCTCAGGCTACGATTTCGTCGCCGACATCGTGCTTGAGCTAGATCCGAAAAATCCGCAGGTGGCGGCCCGCATCATGGGCGCATTCCGTTCCTGGCGCGCGCTCGAAGCGCGGCGGCGGCAGCGCGCCGAAGCGACGCTGCGGCGCGTCGCGGCGGCGTCCAACCTCTCGCCCGACGTTCACGACATCGTCGCGCGCACGCTGGCCGATAACTGATTTGCCTATCGCGTGATTGGTTTTGACTATTGATTTTGTTGACCTGCATCAATGTTTGACGCGGCGGAAATTCGCATCTTCCCGAGTGTTCTGAGCTGGTCCATGTAGACAGTTCAGGCCGAGCCAAGATCGGCTCTTCCGGGGAGTGATCGAATGTGGCCGACAATCCGCACAAAATTGAGCGAATGGTACATCGTCGGCATCGGCGCATGCCTGATAGCAGGAGGTCTTTTTCTCGCCTCGCATTGGAGTTCTCCACCGGCATCTGCACCAGCAGCAGCAGCGCAAGAGCACGAATCGGCTGGGCCTAAAATAGCTGCGCGGGCTCCCCAGCCGGCGCCGCAGGCTGGCCAGCCGGCACCGCAGGCTGGGCCGAGTGCAGTTCCCGCGTCC
This sequence comes from Xanthobacteraceae bacterium, assembly GCA_050010715.1. Taxonomy (GTDB): domain Bacteria; phylum Pseudomonadota; class Alphaproteobacteria; order Rhizobiales; family Xanthobacteraceae; genus BOG-931. Next base: position 27,947 of record JBEKKM010000034.1, read on the forward strand.
GCCCCATCCGCAAGCACGAACGCTCAGCAACCAGAGGCCGCCGCTCAATCTCACGACCATGACATGGCTCAAGCCATGGACACCGCTACCGCTCCACAGCGGACGCCCGTTGCTGCACCCATCAACGTTGGCGATGCCGCCGCCGGGCGATTGGTGTTTAGAAAATGCCAAGCGTGCCATTCGATGGAACCCGGCAAGGCCATCCTCGGTCCTTCACTCGCCGGAATTCTCGGCCGCAAGGCGGGATCCGAGCCCGGCTACAGCTACTCGCCGGCGATGAAGCAGGCCAACATTGTTTGGGATGCCAAGTCGCTGGACGCTTATTTGAGCGATCCGCAGAAGGTCGTTCCCGGGAACAAGATGCCGTTCCCCGGCCTCAAGACAGACAACGACCGCGCGGATGTCATCGCCTTCTTTGCTAGTTTCGGCGCTCAGGCCCCCGCCGCCGCAGCGGCTGCCGCGCCTTCCACGGCCGTGCCGCAACCTCCGCAAGGCGCGTCCAGTGCCAATAGTGGCTACCTCTTGGACGCCAAATACACGTTGCGGTCTGGCATCGCCGAGGGCCGCATGGTCTTTATCGGTGTCGGCGGCGCAATCGACGGCAAAGTGAATCCGATTTTGACTGCCGCCGAGGGACAAGTTGTCGAGCTCACATTGATAAACGGCGAAGGCGCCGAGCATGACATCGTCTTCCCCGATCAAAGCACGAGGTCACCGCGCGTGACTGGAAAGGGAGCAAGCACGACGATTGCTTTCCGCGCCGACAAGACCGGCGACTTCATCTATTTCTGCAGCGTCCCCGGACATCAACAGGCTGGCATGCAAGGCCAGTTCATCGTCACGCCGCAGCCGGCACCGCAGACGCTCGTCGAAGCGGACATTTCGCGCGAGCCGACCGACTTGCCGCCGCCGATCGGCAAGCGCGACCCGCAGACGGTCCGCGTCGATCTCGTCAGCGTGGAAGTCGAGGGACGCTTGGCGGAGAGCACCACGTTCGGCTACTGGACCTTCAACGGCAAGGTACCCGGCCCGTTTATCCGCGTCAGAGTCGGCGATACCGTCGACATTCATCTGAAGAATTCGCCCGACAGCGCGATGATGCACTCGGTCGACTTCCACGCCACGACCGGGCCGGGCGGCGGCGCCGCCGCGCTTAAGGTCGAGCCGGGAAAAGAAAAATCCATGACCTGGAAGGCGCTGGTGCCCGGCCTATACGTCTATCACTGCGCGACACCGATGGTTTCCGAACATATCGCCAACGGCATGTACGGCCTCATCCTGGTGGAGCCCGAGGATGGATTGCCGAAAGTAGACCGCGAGTTTTACATCATGCAGGGCGAAATCTACACCGACGTGCCCTATGGGCAGCACGGCAGCGCGGAATTCAGCGTTGAGAAATTATTGAACGAACGCCCGGAATATTTCGTATTCAACGGCTCGGTTGGCGCGCTGACGAAATTGCATCCGCTGCGAGCCAAGGTTGGCGACACCGTGCGCATCTTCTTCGGCGTCGGTGGCCCGAACTTCACCTCGTCCTTTCATGTCATCGGCGAGATCTTCGATCGAGTCTACATGCTTGGCGGCCTGCAATCGCCGCCGCTCGAAGGCATTCAGACCGTGAGCGTTGCGCCCGGCGGCGCCGTCATCACCGAGTTCAAGACCAAGGTGCCGGGCAACTACACTATAGTCGATCACGCGCTGGCGAGAATGGAGCGCGGACTGGTCGGTATCCTGAGCGTCGAAGGTCCGCCCAATCCTGAGATTTATAATGGCCAGGTGATGCCTGGGATGGGGCACTAGCATCCGCTTCCTCACGAGATCGGCAGTCGCGTAGCGCTGCCGTGCGAGATGTCCGATGAGCATGCCGGCCGCACTTCGACGCCGTTTGGAATACGCCGGGCCACCGATTTTCTCGTACGGTTTTCGGCCGTTCTTCCTCGGCGGAGCCTTATGGGCGGCGCTCGCCGTCTTGTTGTGGCTGCCGCAGTATTTCGGCGAAATATCGTTGCCGACCGCATTCGATCCGCTCGACTGGCACATCCATGAGATGATCTACGGCTATGTCGGCGCGGTGAGCGCCGGTTTTCTGCTCACCGCAATTCCCAATTGGACCGGACGGCTGCCGATCAACGGCTATCCGTTGGCCGGCCTTTTTGCACTGTGGCTGGCGGGCCGCGTGGCGATCCTCGGCTCCGCCATTTGGGGCGCGTGGCTTGCCGCGGCGGTCGACGTCGCCTTCCTCGTGCTATTGGCGGCTGCGGTCTTGCGCGAGATTGTCGCCGGCAACAACAAACGCAATCTCCGTATTCTCGTCCTGCTGGGCGTATTGATCGCCGGCAATATCATGTTTCATCTGGAGGCGATCCGGTACGGCAGCGCCGAATACGGCACCCGTCTTGCTATTGCGGCAATCGTCGCGCTCATTTCGTTGGTCGGCGGACGTATAGTGCCGAGCTTCACCCACAATTGGCTGACGCGAAGCAATCCCGGACGACTTCCTGCATCGTTTTCGCGGTTCGACGCGATAGCGATAGGCGGCAGTGTGATTGCGCTCGTTTCGTGGATCGTATTCCCGCAATCCGTCATCTCCGGCGCGATGTTGATCATTGCGGGGCTGCTGCAGGCGGTTCGCCTGCTGCGCTGGGCGGGCGACCGCACGCTCGCCGACCGGCTCGTGCTTGTGCTCCATGTCGCTTACGCCTTCGTACCGGTCGGCTTCCTGCTGTTGGGTGCGGCGATCCTGCGGCCTGCCGATTGGCCGGTCAGCGCCGGCCTCCACGCCTGGATGACCGGAGCCGCCGGCCTGATGACGCTGGCGGTTATGACGCGTGCAAGCCTTGCTCATACCGGATGCAAGCTTGTCGCATCGCGGCCGACGCAATTGATCTATTTCTGCGCGCTCGTGGCGGCGCTGGCGCGCATTTTTGCGGCTTTCGTGCCGTCGAGTGCCCTGCTCCACATTGCCGCGTTCGCCTGGGTCCTGGCCTTCGGTGGCTTTGCGGCGGTTTACGGTCCATTGCTCATGGGTCGTGCGCCCGCGTGGGCCGAGAGAGCGTAATCGGCGCGGAACATCGACTGACATTTCCTCGATCAAGCCGCCGCCGAAGTCGGTCACGACGACGACGTCTACACCTTGAAGAAGCAATAGACGTTGCGTCGCGCCCGCAGCATCGCCGCGCAAGTGACTCAGCGCGCGGGATTTTTTTGCTCGAACGACGGCGCGAAAAAGCGTGGGACAAAAGTTAAAAAAATATTGACTCCTGACTCTCGACAAATCGATTCGCGTCGATTCAAATGGAGTGATTCGGGGGGCGATGCGGCACATTCCTCCGAACCGGGTCTAGGGGATCGTCCGAACGGAGGCAGGCATGGCGCGCGCCGAAACGGCGAGTGCGTCTTTACGATCGGATTCGATCAAAGGGTTGGCGCAATCCATTGCCAACCCGGCGTATCGGCGCCTTCTCACCGCCGAGCCGGTGCTGCGGCGCGCCGTTCCGGTTCTCATCGTCGCCTTCATGCTGACGATCTGCATCGGCGCCGCGGTGCAAGTGCTCGAACATCGCCGCCAGGTCATTTTCGATTCCGTTCGCACCAGCGAGGCGCTGGCCGACCATCTTGCCGCAGCTCTCGACCGCACGGCGCGCGACGGCAGACCGACGCTGCCGCGCAACTCCGAAGCGCTGGCGCATGTGCTGCCGGTCTGGGCCGCCGGCGCCGGCCGCAGCATCCTGATCGCCGACGTCGACGGCGCGATCATCGCCAGCATGCCGAACGATCCGTCGATGCTGGGACGCTACATCCTCGACGTGCTCGGGCCAACGCAGCCGCTGCCTACCGCCAATACCGCCGGCACGACGGAAAACATGTCCCCGGACGGCGACGCCGTCTTTGCCACCATGCGGGCTCTGCGCAATCCGATCGGCTTCCTCGCCGTCGTGCAGCCGCGCGGCGCGGCGCTGGCCAGCTGGCGCTCGACGACCGCGCTGACCGTCACGCTCTCCGCCACCACCGGCTTTGTCGTCCTCATCCTCGGCTTTGCCTTCCACTGGCAGGCGACGCGGGCGCGCGAGGCGGATTTGATTCATGACACGGTACGCTATCGCATCGACACCGCGCTCAACCGCGGCCGCTGCGGGCTGTGGGACTGGGACCTAGCCCGCGGCCGGGTGTTCTGGTCGCATTCGATGTTCGACATTCTGGGGCTGCCGCCGAAGGACGATTTGCTCACCTTCGGCGAAGTCAGCGCGCTGGTGCACAAGGACGACATCAATCTCTATGAGCTCGCCACCCAGGTCGCCGACTCCAAAGTACAGTCGATCGACCATGCATTCCGCATGCGCCATGCCGACGGCCGCTGGCTGTGGCTGCGGGCGCGCTGCGAATTGGCGCGCCAGGAGGGCGAAGCCGGCCTGCATCTGATCGGCATTGCCGTCGACATTACCGAGCAAAAAACCCTGGTCGAGCGCACCATGGCGGCGGACCTGCGGCTGCGCGACGCTATCGAGACCATCCCGGAAGCCTTCGTGCTCTGGGACGCCGACAACCGCCTCGTGCTGTGCAATTCGAATTTTCAGGAACTGCATCACCTGCCCGACGCGGCGGTACAGGTCGGTGCGCGCTACGAGAGCGTCGTCGCCGCCGGTAAAAAGCCGATCCTGCGCACCACGGTGGCCCACGACGGCATCCAGCCCCCCGGCGCCGGCACGTTCGAAGTCCAACTCGACGACGGCCGCTGGATGCACATCAGCGAGCGGCGCACCAAGGACGGCGGCTACGTTTCGGTCGGCACCGACATTACGAAGATAAAGTTGCACGAGCAGAAGCTGGTCGAGGGCGAAAAGCGCCAGGCCGCGACCATCAGCGACCTGCGCAAATCGCAGGAAGCGCTGCAAATGCAGACCGATCAGCTCGCCGATCTCGCCGGAAAATATGCCGAGGAGAAGACCCGCGCCGAGGAGGCCAACCAGGCCAAGTCGAAATTCCTCGCCAATATGAGCCACGAGTTGCGCACGCCGCTCAATGCCATCATTGGCTTCTCCGAGATCATGGAAGCCGCCATGTTCGGCCCGCTGGGCGCGGAAAAATACAGCGAATATTCCCGCGACATCCGCCAAAGCGGCCAGTATCTGCTCGAGGTCATCAACGACATCCTCGATATGTCGAAGATCGAGGCCGGCGGCATCCGGCTGGCGCCCGAAGAGGTCGACCTCGATTCGGTTCTCGCCGACTGCCTGCGCGTGGTGTGGCAGCGCGCCAACGAAAAGCATCT
>JBEKKM010000035.1:0-32981 GCA_050010715.1 Xanthobacteraceae bacterium
ATTCCGGTTTTGCTGACGGCGGTCGTCGTTGGAGCTTACGCGAAACGACGCGATGGCGCCAAAAACGCCGCGCCCGCGGCCAACACCTTGTGGTGGCCCGATTGGCGGCGGCCGCTGATCTGGCAGCTCGGCCTGATCTTCGGCAGCGTCAACACGATCTACTTCGTCAGCAACGCGTTCCTACCCGATTATGTGGTTGCCCAGGGCCGTCCCGACTTGGTCGGTGCCGCGCTCACCGCGCTCAATCTCGGCCAGTTGCCGGCGGCGTTTTTGCTGCTGGGTCTGGCCGGGCCGCTGGTGACGCGGCCTTGGGCCTATGCGGCGACCGCCCTGGCGTCGCTCGCCGCCCTGATCGGCATGGTGACGTCGCACGGCGCAGGCATCGCGGTCTTCGCCGGCCTGCTCGGCTTCACCAATGCGCTCACGCTGACCTTGGCGCTAGCGCTGCCGTCGATGCTGAGCGCGCCCGACGACGTGCATCGCACCTCGGCCGGCATGTTCACCATCAGCTACAGTTGCGCCATGCTGCTGTCGATCGTCGGCGGCTGGCTGTGGGATCTCACCGGCAGGCCGGTCGCGAGCTTCGCGCCGGTCGCACTCTGCGCCATCGTCATTGTCGTTCTGGCGTCGACGGTGAAGAATGCGCGCCGATGACGTCGGGAGGGTGTCGTGAGGTCGAACAGGCTCGTTGCCGTGCTTGCGTTTGCCGCTTTGCTCGCGGCGCCGGCCCGCGCCGAAATGTTTCCGGATCATCCCGTCCGCCTGATCATTCCCTTTGCACCGGGCGGCTCGATCGACACGCTGGGCCGCATCCTCACCGACAAGCTCTCCACTTTATGGGGACAGTCGGTGTTCATCGAGAACCGCGCCGGCGCCGGCGGCACGGTCGGTTCGTCGGTCGCGGCGCAGTCAGCGCCCGACGGCTACACGATCGTTTTCGGCGGCCAGTTCATGGCGGCGAACGTGACGATCGCGCCGTCGCAAAGTTTCGACCCGGTGAAAAGCTTCGCGCCGGTGATCCTGGTGGCGACCGGCCAGGACGCCCTGATGGTGCCGGCGGACTCGCCGTTCCACTCGGTCAAGGACGTCGTCGATTATGCCAAGGCGCATCCGGGCGAGCTGACTTACGCCTCGCTCGGCATCGGCTCGAGCGGCCAGCTCGCCTCGACGCTGTTCAGCGAGGTCACCGGCATAGCCTTGCAGCACGTGCCGTATAATTCCTTCAGCCAGGCCGTCACCGACGTGTCGGCCGGCCGCATCTCGCTGTGGCTCACGACGCTCGGCGGCGCGATCGGCCACATCCAGGCCGGCAAGCTGCGCGCGCTCGCGGTGTCCGGCCCGACGCGCGCCGCGCAGCTGCCCGACGTGCCGACCTTCGACGAGCTCGGCGTCGCCTATGGCAACGACACCAGCTGGTACGCGCTGTTCGCGCCGGCCGGCACGCCGCCCGCCGTCATTGCCAAGATCAATGCCGACACCAACAAAATCCTCGCCGACGCCGACATGAAAGAGCGCGCGACAAAACTCGGCTTCCGCCTGGTCGGCGGCACGCCGGAACAGCTCGGCGCCCATCTGCGCAGCGAGATCGACAAATGGGCCAAGGTCGCCAAGGCGGCCGGGTTGGAACCGAAATAACGTTTTAGTTGAGCATGATCTTATCCGAAAACCGGTATCCACTTTTCGGGATCATGCTCTAGAAGCCGACTGCGAGCCCGCCGCGGGTGCGCGGATCGGCGGCGCCGGCGAACCCATCCGGCATAACCACGATCGAATTGACCGAGGTGAACTTCCCGGTCGACACGACCTTGTCGCCGCGCGCTTGCAGCGCCGCGATCAGATCGGGCGAGACGCCGGGCTCGGCGAACACCTGGTCGGGCATCCATTGATTGTGAATGCGCGGCGCCGACTCCGCGCTCGCGATGTCCATGCCGCGGTCGATCACGTCGACCACCACCTGCAGCACCGCGGTGATGATGCGGCTGCCGCCCGGCGAGCCGGTGACCAGGAACGGCTTGCCGTCTTTGAGCACGATGGTCGGCGTCATCGACGACAGCGGCCGCTTGCCGGGCCCCGGTGCGTTGGCTTCGTAGCCGATCAGCCCATAGGCGTTGGGCGCATCGGGCTTCACGGCGAAATCGTCGAGCTCGTTGTTGAGCAGGATGCCGGTGCCTTCCGCGACCAGTCCGACGCCGTAGCTGAAATTGAGCGTATAGGTGTTGGACACCGCATTGCCGAAGCTGTCGACCACCGAGAAATGCGTGGTGTTGCGGCCTTCGGGCTGAACGGTGCCGCCGGGACGGATCGCGCTCGCCGGCGTCGCATGCTCCGGATCGATGGTGGCGCGCCAGGTGGCGGCGTAGTTCTTGGAGATCAATTTTTCGATCGGCGCCTTGACCTTATCGGGATCGCCGAGGAACAGCGCGCGATCCGCATAGGCGCGCTTCATGGCCTCGACCATGAGATGCAGGGCATGGGGGTCGTCCTCATGCGCCAGATCATAGCCTTCGAGGATGTTGAGCATCTCGATCAGTACGACTCCGCCCGACGACGGCGGCGGCATGGAGACGACGTCGTAGCCGCGATAGGTGCCGCGCACCGGCGTGCGCTCGAACGCGGCGTAGCTTTGCAAATCGTCGGCGGTCATCACGCCGCCCGCGGCCTTCACGGCAGCGGCGATCTTGTCGGCGATTGGGCCGTTATAGAACGCGCGCGGCCCGTCCTTGGCGATGGCCTCGAGCGTATTGGCCAAATCGCTCTGCACCAGAGAACCGCCAAGCGCGAGCGCCGTGCCGTCGGGTTTGAGAAAGATTTTCGCCGAAGACGGCCAGCGCGCCAGCCGCGCCAATTCGTTGGCCGACATATCCGCGATGTCGTCGGTCACCGGCGTGCCGTCGCGCGCCAGCTTCAGCGCCGGCGCGATCAGGTCGGCGAGCGTGAACCGGCCCGAGCCATATTTTCGCGCGGCGAAGGCCAAGCCCTCGACCGTGCCCGGCACGCCAATGGCGAGCGCGGAGTCGCGCGATTTTTGCGGATCGGCGTTGCCTTGCGCATCGAGAAACGATTTGTCCGTGATCGCCGCCGGCGCGGTCTCGCGATAATCGATCGCTGTATCGTTGCCGGACGCCTGGTGGATCAGCATGAATCCACCGCCGCCGAGATTGCCGGCGCGCGGATAGGTCACGGCCAGCGCAAAGCCGACGGCGACCGCGGCGTCCACCGCATTGCCGCCCTTTTGCAGAATATCGGCGCCGATGCGCGCCGCGGTCGCTTCCTGCGCCACCACCATGCCGTTCTTGGCGACGACCGCTTGGGCATGGCCGATCTGCTCGTCGCTGCGCGCCGCGACCGGCAACGCGAGCGCGGCAATCAGCACAACGCATGCAAGGCGAAGGATCAAACGTCGATGCAGGTTCTGCATTGCGCGGACGCTACCTGCGGCTTTCACAACATCGACGGCAGGACGCGATCCGGCGGGCGGTGGCCGTCCATGAAGGTCTTGATGTTGACGATGACCTTCTCGCCCATGTCGTTGCGGCCTTCGACGGTGGCGGAAGCGAGATGCGGCAGCAGCACCACCTTGCCGGCGCGGGCGAGCTTGACGAGTTTCGGGCTCACCGCCGGCTCGTGCTCGAACACATCCAGGCCGGCGCCGGCGATCTCCTCGGCTTCGATCAGGCGGGCGAGCGCGTTCTCGTCGATCACTTCGCCGCGCGCGGTATTGACGATATAGGCCTCGGGCCGGATCAGCTTGAGCCGGCGCGCCGACAGCAAGTGATAGGTCGCCGGCGTGTGCGGGCAATTGATCGAAATAATGTCCATGCGCGCCAGCATCTGGTCGAGGCTCTCCCAGTAGGTCGCGTGCAACTCTTCCTCGGCTGCCGGCGCCATGCGGCGGCGGTCGTGATAGTGAATCTTTAAGCCGAAGGCATGCGCGCGGCGCGCCACCGCCTGGCCGATGCGGCCCATGCCGACGATGCCCAACCGCTTGCCCCAGATGCGATGGCCGAGCATCCAGGTCGGGCTCCAGCCGGTCCATTCCTGGTTGCCGGTGAGCACTTGCGCGCCCTCCGCCAGGCGCCGCGGCACGGCGAGGATCAGCGCCATGGTCATGTCGGCGGTATCTTCGGTGAGCACGCCGGGCGTGTTGGTGACGGTGATGCCGCGCTGCACGGCGGTGGCGACGTCGATATTGTCGACGCCGTTGCCGAAATTGGCGATCAGCTTCAGCCGCTCGCCGGATTGGCTGAGCACGGCGCGGTCGATGTGATCGGTCACCGTCGGCACGATGACGTCGGCGGTCTTGGCGGCGGCGACCAGCTCGGCATGGGTCATCGGCTTGTCGTCGGCGTTGAGGCGGGCGTCGAACAATTCGCGCATGCGCATTTCGACGCTGTCCGGCAGCCTCCGGGTGACCACGACAAGCGGCTTTTTGCCGGACGCCATTGACTGCCTCTCACGCTAGCCGACCTGCGGCCGGCGACCCGGAAATCGGCCCGTTCAGGTCTCTTTAACCGCCCTCGCCGACACTGGAATGGGCAGGTGGTTCATCGAAATCTCTCTACCAGATGGCAGCGCTTCGACAAAGCGCGCCGGGGTTCCCCCGGCATTACGACCGATCGGGCGTGTCGCGATGATTTTGCGGCACCGCAGGCCGATGATCGGGTGGATTCGGGCCGCGATCGCGGCGCCGCTCATGCTGGCGCTCGCCGCCGGCGCGGTCCGGGCCGGCAACGACAGCACGGCGAGCGGCTTGCCAGTGCCGCGCTTCGTCAGCCTCAAGGCCGATCGGGTCAATGTGCGCGGCGGCCCGGACAAGGACCACGACGTCGCCTGGATCTATACGAAGGTCGGCTTGCCGGTCGAGATCACCGCCGAATTCGAGAACTGGCGGCGCATCCGCGATTCCGACGGCACCGAAGGCTGGGTCTATCACTCGCTGCTGTCGGGCAAGCGCACCGCGACCGTGCAATTGAAGTCGAAGACCGACCTGGCACCGATCTATGCCAGCCCCGACGCCAAGAGCGCGGTGACGGCTCAGTTACAGGTCGGCGTGCTGGGCACGGTCAAACGCTGCACCGGCAAATGGTGCCAAATCGCCGGCGACGGCTTTGACGGCTGGATCGAGCAGAACGAGCTATGGGGCGTTTATCCGGACGAGAAGATCGAGTGACGTAACGCGTCATTCCGGAAGCCGCGAAGCGGCTATCCGGAATCCATACCCGCTATCGCCAAAGATTTCGCTCCAGCGCTCGTTCTGCAATTTCTGTGGTTATGGATTCCGGCTCTCGCGCTACGCGCTCGGCTGGAATGACGAAGCCTCAGCCCAGCTTCTTCCGCCGCAGCCTCACTACCACGTCGATCCGAGCGATCTCATAGCCCTCCGGCGCCACCGGCGCCTTGCCGACGAGCACGTCGGTCGAGGGGATGTCCATCAGATCGTTCTGGTCTTCGATGAAGAAGTGATGGTGCTCGGAATTGTTGGTGTCGAAATAGGCTTTTGAGCCGTCGACGGCGACCTGGCGCAGCAAGCCCACTTCGGTGAACTGATGCAGGGTGTTGTAGACGGTCGCCAGCGATACCGGCACTTTGGCGCGTGTGGCTTCCTCGTAGAGCATTTCCGCGGTGACGTGGCGGTCGCCCTTGCCGAACAGGATCCAGCCGAGCGCCATGCGCTGGCGGGTCGGGCGCAAGCCCACGTCGCGGAGCTTCTCCTTGACGTCATGCCAGGGGCAGCCGGTGCGGTCGGCGCGGCCCGGCGCCGGTGGCAAGGTTGGCAGCCCCGCGGGAAGCGAACGCGCGGAAGGAGGCGACTGAGTCATTGGCGTTACCCACTGCCCCATCCGGGGGCCAGTACGATTGTTGCAAGTGAAATCATTATACGCCACGCTGCGTCCGCTGCAACTGTTCCGGCAAAGCGTCGCAGGGATCGCTTGCCCACCGCGGCAGCCGGGCGTTGAGGGTGCAGCTTTGCCACATTGCCCCAATATGTTAGGGATTCAGGCGGGTGATCGGCCCAGGGGCGGAGCGAAATACGGATGCAAGATCGCCGTTCGAACTTCGACTATGAGGATTTGCTGGCCTGCGGCCGGGGCGAGCTTTTCGCCCACGGCCCGCAACTGCCGCTGCCGCCCATGCTGATGTTCGATCGCATTTCCGAAATCGCGGAGGTGGGCGGCGAATACGGCAAGGGCTTGGTGCGGGCGGTGTTGGATCTCAAGCCCGACCTGTGGTTCTTCCCCTGCCACTTCAAGGGCGACCCGGTGATGCCGGGCTGCCTCGGGCTCGACGCGCTGTGGCAATTGCTCGGTTTCTTCCTCGGCTGGCTCGGCTCGCCCGGCAAGGGCCGGGCGCTGGGCATGGGGGAACTGAAGTTCTCCGGCCAGGTGCTGCCGACCATGAAGAACATCGTCTACGGCATCGACATCAAACGCGTGATGCGCTCCAAGCTCGTGCTCGGCGTCGCCGACGGTTGGCTCTCGGCGGACGGTTCGGTGATCTATCGCGCGTCCGACCTCAAGGTCGGCCTGTTCCGCGACGTGGGGCCGCAGCCGAGCGAAGCGTGAGCGCGGCGCGGCGTAGGAAATTTCGCGAGAGGCACACATGAAGCGCGTGGTCGTCACCGGGATGGGCATCGTCTCGTCCATCGGCAACAACACGCAGGAAGTGGTGGCGTCGCTGCGCGAGGCCAAATCCGGCATCGTGCGCGCCGACAAGTATGCCGAGCTCGGCTTCCGCTGCCAGGTGCACGGCGCGCCGACGCTGGACCCGAGCGAGTCCGTCGACCGCCGTGCCATGCGCTTTCTCGGCGGCGGCGCCGCTTGGAATCACGTCGCCATGGAGCAGGCGATCCGGGATTCCGGTTTGACGGATAACGAAGTCTCCCACGAGCGCACCGGCATCATCATGGGCTCCGGCGGGCCATCGACGCGCACCATTGTCGAGAGCGCCGATATCACCCGCAGCAAGGGACCCAAGCGCGTCGGACCGTTCGCGGTGCCGAAAGCGATGTCCTCGACCGCGTCGGCGACGCTGGCGACCTGGTTCAAGATCAAGGGCGTGAACTATTCGATCTCCTCGGCCTGCGCGACCTCGAACCATTGCATCGGCAATGCCTACGAAACCATCCAGGTCGGCAAACAAGACATGATCTTCGCCGGCGGCTGCGAGGAGCTCGACTGGACGCTGTCGGTGTTGTTCGACGCCATGGGCGCGATGTCGTCGGGCTTCAATCAGACGCCCGACAAGGCGTCGCGCGCCTATGATGCCGACCGCGACGGTTTTGTCATTGCCGGCGGCGCCGGCGTGCTGGTGCTGGAAGAGCTCGAACACGCCAAGGCACGCGGCGCCAAGATTTATGCCGAGGTCGCCGGCTACGGCGCGACGTCGGACGGCGCCGACATGGTCGCGCCATCTGGCGAAGGCGCGGTGCGCTGCATGAAGATGGCATTGGCGACGGTCGCGCCGCCGGTCGACTACATCAATCCGCATGCCACATCGACGCCGATCGGCGACCTCAAAGAGATCGAGGCGATCCGCGAAGTATTCGGCGCAAAGTGCCCGCCGATCTCGGCGACCAAATCGCTCACCGGGCATTCGCTCGGCGCGGCCGGCGCGCAGGAGGCGATTTATTCGCTGCTGATGATGAATTCGGGCTTCATCTGCGAAAGCGCCAATATCGAAAAACTCGATCCGGCCTTCGCGGATATGCCCATTGTGCGCGAGCGCCGCGATAACGTGACGCTCGGCTGCGTGCTGTCGAACTCATTCGGCTTCGGCGGCACCAATGCGTCCGTCGTTTTCAAGCGGCTGGATGCCTGATGCCCGCACTGATGCAGGGCAAGCGCGGCCTGATCATGGGGGTCGCCAACGACCACTCCATTGCCTGGGGTATTGCCAAAGCCCTTGCCGCCCATGACGCCAAGCTCGCCTTCACCTATCAGGGCGAGGCGCTCGGCAAGCGCGTGAAGCCGCTGGCGACTTCCGTCGGGGCCGACCTGGTGCTGCCGTGCGACGTCGAGGATTTAGCTTCGGTCGACGCCGTGTTTGCCGAATTGAGCCACGCCTGGGGCACGCTCGATTTCCTGGTCCACGCCGTCGCCTTTTCCGACAAGACCCAGCTCACCGGCCGCTATGCCGACACCACGCGCGAAAACTTCATCCGCACCATGGTGATCTCGTGCTTCTCGTTTACCGAAGCGGCGAAGCGCGCGGCCGCCCTAATGCCGAACGGCGGCGCCATGCTGACGCTGACCTATAACGGCGGCCTGCGCGCCATGCCGAACTATAACGCCATGGGGCTTGCCAAGGCGGCGCTGGAAGCTTCCGTGCGCTATCTCGCCGTCGACTTCGGCTCGAGCGCCATCCGCGTCAATGCGATTTCGGCGGGACCGATCCGCACCCTTGCGGGTGCGGGGATCGGCGACGCCCGCGCCATGTTCGCCTTCCAGCAGCGCCATTCGCCGCTGCACCGCGGCGTGACGCTGGAAGACCTCGGCGGCGCGGGGCTTTATCTGCTCTCGGATCTCTCCACCGGCGTCACCGGCGAAATCCACTTCGTCGATTCCGGCTACAACGTCATCGCAATGCCGCATCCGGACGCGCTACGCGCCGACCAGCAGCGGCCGCCGGATAACGGCGGCAAATAGCCGTCACAGCTTCGCCAAATGCGGCATCACCTCGCTGCTGAACAGTTGCAGCGAGCGCAGCGCGTCGGCGAGCGACATGGTGCCGAGGAAGAGATACGTCAGCAGATAATTGACGCCGAGTTCCTTGACCTGCCGCTCGATCTCGGCGCGCACGGTCTGAGGCGAGCCTGAGATCACCGTGCCGTCGGCGAGACAGGCTTCGTAGGTGGCGCCGCGCGGCACGTTGAGCCGCGAGGTCAGCCCGGTGACGCCGTGCTTCACCCGCAGCCAATTGAGATTGGCGAGATGCACCTCCATCGCCGGCTTGGCGAAGCGGTGCGCCTCCGCATCGGTATCGGCGACGAAAATATGGCGCTGCACGCCGATCACGGCGCCGCCGGGAAACTCCGCCTTGGGCTGCGCCGGCGCACCGCGTTTGGCCAGCGCCTTCTTGTAGGCATCGATATTGGTTTTGGCGGTCGCCATCGGCCCGAGCGTAACGAAATGCAGGCCGTGCTCGCCACCCCAGGTCGAGCCGATCTCGTTCGATGAAGCGTACCAGAACGGCGGATGCGGCTGCTGCAGCGGCCGCAGCGCGATCGGCACATTCTCGTAGACATAGTGGTCGCCCTTGTAGCTGAACGTATCGGTGACCAGCCCGGCGCTGAGGCAATTGAACGCGTCGATGAAAATGTCGCGCGAGTCCTCATGCTCCACCTTGTGGTATTTCAATTCGTAAGGCGACACGCCGCGGCCGACGCCGACGTCAAGCCGGCCATAGCTCAAATGATCGAGCATGGAGATTTCCTCGATCAGGCGGAGCGGCGAATAGAGCGGCAACAGATACACCAGCGGCCCCATCCGCATGCGTTTGGTCGCGCGCGCCAGCGCCCCCATGAAAACGCCGGGCACCGGCACCATGTTGAGCGGCGTCGCATGATGCTCGGCAAGATGCAGGCAATAGAAGCCGGCCGCATCGGCCGCTTCGGCGAATTGCAAACGCTCGTCGAACAATGTCGTCAGCGGCCGCGCGCCATCTTCGATGTGGTCGAACAATCCGATTTTCATGGTGCCTCGTGGTGTGCTGTGGCGCGCTAGGTCGCGCGCTACTTGGTTTTCGGCAATAGCCCGACGCGCCGGCCCATATCGCGGCAATCCTCGTCGGTCTTCAGCCCTGCGGCATGAATGCCGTGGGCGGCGAGATCTTCGTCGCGCTCCCCGGTATCGCCGGTGACGCCGACCGCACCGATGACTTCACCCTCCGCATCGCGGATCAGCAAGCCGCCGGCTTCGGGAAACAGTTGTTCGTCGCTCGCCGCGATCAGATAGCGCATGAAGATCGGCCGCTCCTCGGCGCGCTGATGCACTAGGCTCGAGCTGCGCCCAAGTGAGAGCGCCGCATAGGCTTTGCCGAATGCCATCTCGAAACGGATCATCGACGCTCCGTCTTCTTTTTTGAAGGCTTTCACCTTGCAGCCCGGCTCGACCACAATGACGCTGATCGGGCGGCAGTTAAGCTCGACGCCACGCGCGATCGCGGCGTCGATGATGCGGTCGGCTTGAGCCATTGTGATTGTGCTCATATGCGGACGCCCTCCCCAGCGCCGTGTTGTGCCATCTTCCGCCCGGCTCGGCCATATGCCGGACGTTGCGGATTTGCATCGAAGATATGTGGCACGGCCTAGAAAGCGGCCTTGATCGATGCGGAGACATTGATCCGCACACCTCCCGCCTCTCCCCTTGCCTCCTCCGCGCCAGCGCGCCACATGTGCGCCGATGCACGCCCCCGCACCCCCCATCGCCATCGAGCGGCTGGTCAAAATCTACAAGACCATCCCGGCGGTGGACGGTATCTCGTTCACGCTGACGCCGGGCTCGGTCACGGGACTGCTCGGCGGCAACGGCGCCGGCAAGACCACCACCATCGCCTCCATCATGGGGCTGACCACGCCGACCTCCGGCCGGGTCACGGTGCTCGGCGCCGAGATGCCGCGGCAACGCTATCGCGTGCTGCACCGGATGAATTTCGAAAGCCCCTATGTGGCGATGCCGATGCGGCTCACCATCCGGCAGAACCTCACCGTATTCGGCATGCTCTACGGCGTGCCCGATCTGGCGCAGCGCATCAAGCAGCTCGGCGAAGAGCTCGATCTCACCGACCTGCTCGACCGCCAGACCGGAAAACTCTCCGACGGGCAGAAGACCCGCGTGGCGCTGGCCAAGGGTTTGATCAACGCGCCGGAGCTGCTGCTGCTCGACGAGCCCACCGCCTCGCTCGATCCCGACACCGCCGACTGGGTGCGCGGCCACCTCGAGCGCTATCGCCGCGAGCGCAACGCCACGATGCTTATTGCCTCGCACAACATGGCCGAGGTCGAACGGCTGTGCGACCGCGTCATCATCATGAAGCGGGGCCATATCGAGGACGACGACACGCCGGCGAAATTGTTGGCGCGCTACGGCCGGCGCACACTGGAAGAAGTCTTCCTCGACGTCGCCCGCGGTCGCGGCATCGAGCGCGAGGCGATGCAATGACTACGCTCAGCGACGGCGTCTTGGATTTCTCGACGCGGCGCACCGGCGCGATGATGCTGCGTTACTGGTACCTCTTGCGCTCATCGTGGCCGCGGCTGCTCGATCTGGTGTACTGGCCGACGGTGCAGATGATCACCTGGGGTTTCTTGCAATTCTACATCATGCAGAACGCCGGCTTCTTTGCCAAAGCCGGCGGCATCTTCATCGGCGCCGTGCTGCTGTGGGACATCCTGTTCCGCGGCCAGCTCGGCTTCTCGATCTCGTTCATGGAAGAGATGTGGGCGCGCAACATCGGCAATCTGATGATGAGCCCGCTGCGGCCGTTCGAGTTCATCTCAGCGCTGATGGTGATGAGCATCGTGCGCTTGGCGATCGGAACCGTGCCGGTGACCTTTCTCGCGATAGCGTTTTTCGGCTTCAATCTCTACGGTCTCGGCCTGGCGCTGGTCGCCTTCTTCCTCAATCTGATGCTCACGGCCTGGGCGGTCGGGATTTTCGTCTCCGGCCTGGTGCTGCGCAACGGTCTCGGCGCCGAGAATCTCGCCTGGTCGATCATGTTTTTGTTCATGCCACTGACCTGCGTCTACTACCCGGTCTCGACTCTGCCGGCGTGGCTGCAGCCGGTGTCGTGGGCGCTGCCGCCGACCTACGTTTTCGAAGGCATGCGCGCGCTCTTGATCGAGCACACGTTCCGGCCCGACTTGATGCTCCACGCGCTGGCGCTCAACGTGGTGTTCTTCGCTGCCGGCGTGTTCGGCTTTCTCAAGCTGTTGCAGAGCGCGCGCCGCCACGGCTCGCTGATCCAGGCCGGCGAATAAAAATCGTCGTATGGGCGCCAATATAGGTGCCACGTGCGGCGCGAATGGCCGCACCGCGTTGTTCCGAATACGTAAGAACTTACAGGTAACGGAAATGGCAATCATTGCGTATATGTCGACGATATGACATACCATCGTCACAATGCTGCACTGCAGCAAGCCGGGTCAGGGTCATCAATGGCGATCGGGGAGTTCGGCGGCGCGCCTGCCGTGCCAGGCGACAGCAGTGCTTTGCTGTCCGCCGCGCCGATGTATTGGTTCTACGAGATGAGCCACGCGGCGCTCAATCCGGCGCGGGCGTGGGCCGATGCCACGCGGCTGTTCTATAAGAACCCGGTCAATCCGCTGTCCCACACCACGTTCGGCAAAACGGTCGCCGCAGCGGCCGAAATGTTCGAACGCTCGACGCGCCGTTACGGCCGGCCGGAATGGCGCATCACCTCGACCTTGGTCGGCGGCGAGCGCGTGCCGGTGCAGGTTTCGACAGTGTGGGAGCGGCCGTTCTGCAAGCTCATCCATTTCGAGCGCATCTTCGAGCACCCGCCGCGCCGGCCGCAGCCGCGGCTCCTGATCGTTGCGCCGATGTCGGGCCATTTCGCCACGCTGTTGCGCGGCACGGTCGAGGCGTTCCTGCCTAATCACGACGTCTATGTTACCGAATGGGTCGATGCCCGCATGGTGCCGCTGGTGGAAGGCCGCTTCGATCTCGACGATTACATCGACTACGTGATCTCGATCCTGCACGCGCTGGGCGGCGATACCCATATCGTCGCGGTGTGTCAGCCGTCGGTGCCGGTGCTTGCCGCAGTCGCGGTGATGGAAGCCGACGACGATCCCTATGTGCCGACGTCGATGACCTTGATGGGCGGCCCGATCGACACCCGCGTCAATCCGACCGCGGTCAACAAGCTTGCCGAGCAGCGCGGCATGGATTGGTTTCGCAGCCACGTCATCACCAAAGTGCCGTTTCCAAATCCGGGTTTTATGCGCGACGTCTATCCAGGCTTCCTGCAGCTCAACGGCTTCGTCAGCATGAATCTCGAGCGCCACATCGAGGCGCACAAGCAGTTGTTCATGCATCTGGTCAAAGGCGACGGCGATTCCGCGGGCAAGCACAAGGAATTTTACGACGAATATCTGGCGGTGATGGATCTCGCCGCCGAATTCTACCTGCAGACCGTCGACACCGTGTTCGTCCGCCACGCCATGCCCAAGGGCGAGATGACCCATCGCGGCCGGCCCATCGATCTCGGCCGGATCAGGCGCGTCGCGCTCTTCACCATCGAAGGCGAGCACGACGATATTTCCGGCGTCGGCCAGACCGAGGCGGCGCATCGGCTGTGCGTCAACATCCCGGCCGATCGCCAGGCGCACTGGCTGCAGCCGGGTGTTGGACACTATGGCGTGTTCAACGGCTCACGCTTTCGCTCCGAGATCGCGCCGCGCATCGCCGATTTCATCCTGTCGATGGGCCACATGGCGAACGGCACGCGCGTCGGCGCGGTCAGCCGGCGCGCACACAACGGCGCGGCGCTGCAGCAGGCTTGATCGCCGCGCCGGCTGCGGCCTTCGCGCTCCGCGACGAATCGTGGCAGTATTCGCGTCGGTTGATGCTCGGATGCTTCGCTATGCCGCTGCGTGCGCTGCTTTATCGTCGCCCGAGTGAGCCGCGGACGATCGAGATCGTCTTCGACCGGTCGGTTTATCTGGTGCAGCTGCGCCGCCACCGGCAGGCGCGGCGTTACACGTTGCGCATCCAGGCGACCACGCGCGAAGTCATTTTGACGATCCCGCCGCGCGGCACGCTGAAGGAAGCCGGCGAGTTCGCGCAAAAGCACGGCGGCTGGATCGCGGCGCGGCTCGGGCGGCTGCCCGAAGCGGTGCCGTTCGCCGATGGCGTCGTGGTGCCATTGCGCGGCGTACCGCACCGCATCGCGCACCGCCGCGGCATGCGCGGCACCGTCTGGGCCGAAGTGGCCGGTGACGGCGAGCGGCTTCTATGCGTCGCCGGCAACGCCCCGCATCTCGACCGGCGCGTCGGCGATTACCTGCGCCGCGAGGCCAAGCGCGAGCTCGAAGCCGCGAGCTTGAAATTTGCCGCGGCTCTCGGCGTCGCCGCCAGGCGGATCACCGTGCGCGATCAATCGAGCCGCTGGGGCTCGTGCTCGACCACCGGCCTGCTGTCGTTCTCGTGGCGGCTCATTCTGGCGCCGAGCCATGTGCTCGATTACCTCGCCGCGCACGAAGTGGCGCACCTCGTCGAGATGAACCATTCGCCGCGGTTCTGGCGGCTGGTGCAGCGGCTTTGCCCGGGTCACGACCGCGCCAAGGCCTGGCTCGACGCCCATGGCGCCGACCTGCACCGTTACGGCCTGCCCGATGTCGGACAGCCGCGCTGAGAAACAATCAATGCGCGCGATTTGTCGTCGCCGTGACCACCGGCATGCCTGACGAATGCATGTCGAGCGACAGCTTGGTCGCCACCAGGACCAAAGTCGCCGCCAGCAAGAGCCGCAGCGCCTTCTCCGGTACGCGAACGGCGGTATAGCTGCCGAGCAGGATGCCCGGCACCGATCCGAGCAATAGCGGAATCAGCAGATCGAGATTGATCGAGCCGAGCCACCAATGGCCGATGCCGGCGGCGAGCGTCAGCGGCACTGCATGCGCGATGTCGGAGCCGACGATGCGCGCCGTCGGCAGGTGCGGATAAAGCAGAATCAGGCCGGTGACGCCGATGGCGCCGGCACCGACCGAGGAGATCGACACCAGCACGCCGAGGATCGCGCCGACGATCACGGTCAACGCTGCGATCCGCTGCGGCGGCAGCGCACCGACGCGCGCCGCATAGCGGGCGACGATCCGGTCGCGAAACACCAGCATCAGCGCGGTGGCAAACAGCGCCAGCGTCAGCACGCCGGCGATGAGCTCGCGCGCCGCCGCGCCGTTGATGTTGATATAGCTTAGCGCCCAGATGGTCAGGATGGTCAGCGGCACGCTGCCGGTGGCGAGGCGCCGCACCACGCGCCAATCGACGGTCCGGTTATAGCCATGGACCAGGCTGCCGGCGGTCTTGGTCGCCGCGGCGTAAAGCAGGTCGGTGCCGACCGCGGTCGCCGGATGGACGCCGAACAGCACGATCAGTATCGGCGTCATCAGCGCCCCGCCGCCGACGCCGGTCAAGCCCACCAGCATGCCGACGGCGAAGCCGGCCACCGTATAAAACGGCTGCAGCGACTGGATCGCGCTCATGCCGTGATCTCGCAACAGTCCGTAAGAACCGCAATCATTGCCATGCCGCTTGGGCCGACGACGTCAGTACTTTCAAAGTTTTTGAGCGCCCGCGCACGCATCACGCAATCGTGGCCCAAAACCGATAAGCGCTGCAAGGTCGGCTGGTTCCACACGGAAAATGAAATTCTTTGACGCCGGTGCATTTGAGTAAAATCGCGTTGGGTTCGTGACATCTGCACGTCACGTATGCGAGGTAGTACTGAGTTGCATCGCGTCGCGGCAAAAATTCGATTGACGATGACTTGTTGTTTGCAAGCGGCGCGTTTTGACGCAGCGGATTACACTAAACCGTGATCCGCATTGCATCCGCAGACCCCGTTCCTATTTTCTGACCATTAGGCCAACCGGGCGGCTCCCCATCCCCCGACACCCCGCCGCCCGGCCCAATAAGCCTAAGTTGAGGCAACACCTAGAACCCCAAGCGCGTACTCTGCTTGGGGTTCTTTTTTATGGCGCGCCGCGGCGCCTGTGGGTAAGTCGTTGCCAGCCTTCAATTCTTGACCAAATCGCCGAGCAGGCTCGCGGTCACCGCCAATTTCGACAGCGTCAGCCCGGAATTGGCGATTTCGTGGACCGCCAGGCGGACACGCTCGACCTCGTCGCGGCGCGGTGCCACCCAGGCCGCCACGGCGGCAGCGCCGGCCGTGCCGTTACCGACCATGGCCGCGGCAAGCCGGCGCTCGGCATCGCCGATCGAATCCCGCGCCCGGTCGAGCGCCAGCCGGTCGAAATAATCGGCAATCGGAATATTGCTCGCGGCGCTGGTAACGCGATCGAGCCGGAAGAACGCGCCGGCGGCAAAATAGGTCGCCGCCACCTCGCCGATCGCGTTGCCGGTGCGGTCGGCGACCAGGATGATGTCGGGCGCCGCAGTCAGCGACGGCAGATTGGCCAAATGCCCGGCAAGTTCCTCCGGCACGCCGGCCTCGACGAGCTTGGCTTTGCGCGCGGCCCGCGCGCTCAAGCTGTCCTCGGACAGTGCGGCGTCGAGCGCGGCTTCGACGGCGGCGATGCCGTCGCGGTAATGCTCAACGACCTCGGCCAGGCCTTTGGACAGATCGGCATTGCGCAGGAACCAGATGATGCGGTCGAGCAAGAGGTCCTGCACCGCCGCGTAAAGCTCGAGCTGCAGTTTTCCGGAAACGCGATTGTCGAGCCCGTCGATCGCGGTGTTGAGTGCGGTCAGACAATAGCTGTCGCGCACCGCGGCGAAGGCTGCGGCGATGGCGGCCGGCGCCGCGCCGGTCTGGTCGGCGATGCGCACGATCAGCGACGGGCCGCCGCGGTTGATCATCGAATTGCCGAGCTGAGTGGCGATGATCTCGCGGCGCAGGCGATGATGCTCGAGCGCGTCGGGGAAACGCTCGGCGATGGCTTTCGGGAAATAGCGGTTAAGCTCGCGGGCGAGATAGGGATCGTCGGGCACGGTGGATTCCAACAAGTCCTCGTCAAGCGACAGCTTGGCGTAGGCGAGCAGCACCGAGAGCTCCGGCCGGGTGAACGGTTCCGCGCGGCGGCGCCGCTCGGCAAGCTGGGCGTCGTCGGGCAAATACTCGACCGCGCGGTCCAAGTGGCCGCGCTTCTCCAGCGTCTGGATCAGGCGCTGCTGGAAGCCGAAAGCCTCCATGCCGCGCCGCTCGGCGAGCGACAGCGCCAGCGGCTGCAGATAATTGTTGCGCAATACAAGGCCCGCGACGTCGTCGGTCATTTCGGCAAGCAGCGCGTTGCGCCCGTCCATGGTCAGCCGGCCGTCGCGCAGCGGAATGCTCAGCGCGATCTTGAGATTGACCTCCATGTCGGAAGTGTTGACGCCGGCCGAATTGTCGATGGCGTCGGTGTTGAGCCGGATGCCCCGCTGCGCTGCCTCGATGCGGCCTCGTTGCGTCATGCCGAGATTGGCGCCCTCGCCGATCACCTTGCAGCGCAGATCTTTGCCAGTGACGCGGACCGCGTCATTGGTGCGGTCGCCGACCGCCTCGTCGCTTTCCTCGGCGGCGCGAATATAGGTGCCGATGCCGCCGAAAAAGATCAGGTCGACCTGCGCTTTGAGGATGGCGCGGATCAAGTCTTGCGGCGTCAGCAGTTCGCCGACGCCGAAGAGTTTTTGCGCCTCGGCCGACAGCCTGATCTCCTTGGCCGAGCGGGGATAGACGCCGCCGCCCTTGGAGATCAGCGTCTTGTCGAAATCCTGCCAGCTCGAACGCGGCAGGTCGAACAGGCGCTGGCGTTCGGCGAACGTGCGCTCCGCATCGGGGTCGGGATCGATGAAAATGTCGCGGTGATCGAAGGCGGCGACGAGCTTGGTGGTCTTCTCGCGCAACATGGCGTTGCCGAACACGTCGCCCGACATGTCGCCGACGCCGACCACCGTGAACGGCGTGGTGGCGAGGTTGACGTCCATTTCGCGGAAATGGCGCTTGACCGATTCCCAGGCGCCGCGCGCGGTGATGCCGATTTTCTTGTGGTCGAATCCGACCGAGCCGCCGGAGGCGAAGGCGTCGCCGAGCCAAAAGTCGTGGGCGATGGCGATGTCGTTGGCGATGTCGGAGAACGTCGCGGTGCCCTTGTCGGCGGCGACCACGAGATAGGGGTCGTCGCCCTCTTTGCGCACGACGTCGAGCGGTGGCACGACGCCGGCAGTGCCAGGCCGGATGTTGTCGGTGATGTCGAGCAGCGTTGAGATAAAGATCTTGTAGGTGGCGATGCCTTCCGCCTGGATGGCTTCGCGGCTGCCGCCGACCGGCAGATATTTTGGCACGAAGCCACCCTTGGCGCCGACCGGCACGATGACGGCGTTCTTGACGTTCTGCGCTTTCACCAGGCCCAGAATTTCGGTGCGGAAATCCTGCGGCCGGTCGGACCAGCGAATGCCGCCGCGCGCCACCTTGCCGAAGCGCAGATGCGCGGCCTCGACGCGGGGCGAATAGACGAAAATCTCGTAGAGCGGCCGCGGCAGCGGCATTTCGTCGACCTTGCGGCTCGAAAACTTGATCGCGATGACGTCCTTGGCCTGGCCGTCGCGGTCGAGCTGATAAAAGTTGGTGCGGATCGCGGACTGCACCGCATTGACGAAGTGGCGCAGGATGCGGTCCTCGTCCAAACTTTCGACCGCCTGCAATGCGGTGACGATGGCCGAAGCGATCTCGGCCTCGTGCGCCGCGCGCTCGTCGTCCGACGCCGGTAGATGCGGATCGAACCGGGCGTGGAACAGGCTCACGATTTGCGCGGCGATGGCCGAATGCTTGCGCAGCGTCGCCCACATGTAACCTTGCGAATAGGGCACGCGGATCTGGCGCAAGAAGCGCGAGACGGTGCGGATGAGCGCGATGTCGCGCCAGCCGAGCCCGGCCAGGAGCACCAGCGCGTTATAGCCGTCGCTCTCGGCCCGTTTGCCCATGACGACGAGGAAGCAGGCTTCAAGGCGCTGCTCGAGCGCGGCAAGGTCGATCGGCTCTCCCGAGGCGCTTTCGAGTTCCATGTCGTGGAACCAGACGTCCGCCGCGCCCTCAGGCTTGATGTGATAAGTACGCTCGTCGACGACGCGGAAGCCCATGTCTTCGAGCACCGGCACCCGCTCGGACAACGAAATCGGCCGGTTTTGGCTGAACACCTTAAGCCCCGCGCGGGTCAATCCGGCGCCGCCCTGGCGGTAGAAGTCGACGCCCAGCGGGCGCTCCGGCGTGAGCAGTTCGACGACGCGAATGTCGCCGACGGCGATCGCCGGCGCATAGACCTCGCGATAGTCGATCGGGAAGGCGCCACGGTAGCGCGCCGCCAGCGCGTGCGCCTTGCCCAACTCGTAGGCGGCGGCGAGCGCCTCGTTCAAGCCGTCGATCCAGCTGCGCACGATGTCCTCGACCGCGCGGTCGAGCGTAGCGCGATCGGGATTCGGCGCTTCGCCCTCGGCGCGGCCGATGATGAAGTGCACGCGCACCAGCGGGCCTTCCGTGAAGAACGGATAGAAGGCGCGGACAAAACCGTTGAACGCCGTGGAAAGATAATCGCCGATCAGCGCCCTGATCCGGCCGTCGTAGCGCTCGCGCGGGATGTAGACCAAGACCGAGACGAAACGGTCGAAGCGATCGCGCCGCGGCAGCACGCGCACGCGCGGACGATCGCCGAGCTGAAGGATGGCCAGCGCGAACTGATAGAGCAGGTCCTCGTCGATCTGGAACAATTCGTCGCGCGGATAGGTTTCCAGCACGTTGACCAGCGCCCTGCCGGAATAGCTCGACGCTTCGAAGCCGGCGCGGCGGATGACCTCGTCGGCCTTGCGCCGCAGATAGGGAATGGCGCGAACCGACCGCGTATAGGCGGTCGAGGTGAACAGGCCGCAGATGCGGTATTCACCGACCAGCTTGCCCTGCCGGTCGAAACGCTTGATGCCGATATAGTCCATGTCGACGCGGCGATGCACCGGCGAGCGCAAGGTCGACTTGGTGATGACAAGGAGCCGGGGCTCCTCCATGAGCGCGCGAATTTCCGGCGTGATGACGAGCGGCTGGTTCCAGCGCTGCAACGGCCGCACATCGCGCGAGCGCAACAACCCGAGCCCGGTCTCGAACATCGGTTCGAGCACGGCCGTATCGCCGGTGAAGGCGTAATCGCGCGCGCCCAGCAAAGTGAAATTGTCCGCCGCCAGCCATTCCAGGAACTGCACGGCCTCGGCAATTTCGCCGGCATCGAGCGGCGGTGGATTGGCGCGCAACTCGGCGATGATAGCGCGCAGCCACTCCAGCATCGGCCGCCAATCCTGCACGGCGACGCGCACCTCGGCGAGGATATCTTCGAGCGCGCGCACGATCTCGGCGCGCCGCGCCGCGTCCGCGACGCCTTCGATGTGGATGTGGATGAAGCTTTCGTGCCGGCCGCCGTCTTTCGCGACGCCCTTGAAGGCCGTCAGCGTTCCCGCCGCGTCGCGCTCAACGGCGAATACCGGATGGACCAGGAGACGGATGTCGAGGCCGCGTTGATTGAGCTCGCCGACGACCGAGTCGAGCAGGAACGGCATGTCGTCGTTGATGATGTCGAGCACCGCCACGGTGCGCGTCACGGGCGCCGGCTCGAAGCTGATCTTGGGCGCGCCGGCCTTGCGTACCGAGAGCAACGACCACGACCGCTCGGCGATGGCGGCAAGCTCATCGGGCCCGTAGCGCTGCAAATCGTCGGGCACCGCGGAGCCGAGCAATTCGGCCAGGAACGCACCGGGAATGTCGCTTCTGCGCTTTGCCAGGGCGGTGCCGGCAGCGGCGATGAGCGCCTGGCCGGCGCTGTCATCGGTCGGGTGAGGAAAATCCTGGACGTTCATGCTCCCGTCCCGGCTGGTCAGCGCGGTCGGCTACGATAATACTCGCACAATGCGCGCATCCGCCATCATGACCATTGCAGAGATGGCGTGCGGTAACGGATTTTGACAGGGGGAAGACCATGGCCAAGCAGAGCAGCAAAGCCGACCAGGCCAAAGCCAAGGCCAAACCGCGCCCCAGTGCGGCAGCCGGCGACGACACCAAGATCACGGCGCTGACCCTCGAGGCGGCGCCACTGTCAGCGGACATGGCGGCCTATTTCGCCAAATGCGAGGAAAAGCTCGGCTTCGTCCCCAATGTGCTCAAGGCCTATGGTTTTGACATGGCCAAGCTCTCGGCCTTCGTCGCCATGTACAACGATTTGATGCTGGCGCCGTCGGGTCTGAGCAAGCTCGAGCGCGAGATGATCGCGGTCGCGGTATCGTCGCACAACCGCTGCTACTACTGCCTGGTCGCCCATGGCGCCGCGGTGCGGCAACTCTCCGGCGATCCGGTGCTGGGCGAATTGATGGCGATGAATTTTCGCGCGGCACGCCTGTCCAAGCGCGAGCGCGCCATGCTCGACTTCGCGGTAAAACTCACCGCCGAGCCGTGGCTCGTCGAGGAAGAAGACCGCGCCGCGCTGCGCCACACGGGCTTCAGCGACCGCGATATCTGGGACATCGCCGCGGTCGCCGGCTTCTTCAACATGACGAACCGTGTCGCCTCCGCCACCGACATGCGGCCGAACAGCGTCTATCACGGCCAGAGCCGGTAAGATTTTTCAGCGGACGTAGCGACGGCGTGTCGCTATCATGCCGGCCGTGAATCGGAATCTTGGGGGCTTACGATGCACGCGAATTTTCGACGAGGCGGCACGATTGCGGCTTGCGCGGTCCTGTTGACGACGACAGTTGCCGCCGCGCAGCCGGCAAGGCTGCCGCCGAGCGAAATCCAGACCACGTTCTTCAACGGTCAGCCGTTCACGGCGTCGACGCTGTCGAACGTCAAATACAAGATGACGTTCCTGGCGGACGGCAAGATGAAGCGCGAGCCGATTGGCGGAGGCAACAAAGGCGAAGGCACCTGGAAGCTGTCGAAGGACGGTTTCTGCACCATCTGGGGCGGCGCCACCATGAGCAATTGCTTTACGCTGGTGAATGCCGGCAACAACAAATGGTCGGTGATGAAGGGCTCGACCATTCAGGCGGTTTGGACCAAATAAAAATCTTCCCTAAATGTGCGCCGAGAGATCGTGGATCGTCGGCGCTTCGCCCGTGAGCGGGTTCGCCGGATCCCAACTATAGCGCAGCGTCTCGAAGCGCATGGCGCGGGCATCGAGCATCACGAGGCGCCCGACCAAGCCCTCACCGAAGCCGACAATTTCGCGGATCACTTCCAGCGCCATCATCGAGCCGACAACGCCAGCGAGCGCGCCGAGGACGCCGGCCTCGGCACAGGCGGGAACGGTGCCGGGCGGCGGCGGCTCCGGAAACAGGCAGCGATAGGTCGGGTTCGGCTTGCCGTCGGCGCCGCGCTCATGAGCGCGGATCGTGGTCAGCGTGCCGTCGAACGTGCCGAGCGCCGCCGTGACCAGCGGCTTCTTGGCAAAATAGCAGGCATCGGCGACCAGATAGCGGGTGGCGAAATTGTCGGAGCCGTCGGCGACGACGTCGTAGCGGCCGATCAGATTGAGCGCATTCTGCGCGGTCAGGCGGACGCCGTGCGGCTCCACTGCGACGTGGGGATTGAGCCGCTGGATCTCCTCCTTGGCGGTGTCGACCTTGGGCCGGCCGACATCGGGCGTGGCATGGATGATCTGCCGCTGCAGGTTCGACAGCGAAACCACATCGTCGTCGATCACGCCCAGCGTGCCGACACCGGCGGCGGCGAGATACATCAGCGCCGGCGCGCCGAGCCCGCCGGCGCCGATCACCAACACGCGGGCGCGGCCGAGCGCGGCCTGTCCCGGCCCGCCCACCTCGCGCAGCACGATATGGCGCGCGTAGCGTTCGAGTTCTTCCGCGCTCAACATGGGAACACCATAGACCGGAATGGCGTGGCGGACGACCGGCTTGGGCGTGGCATCAGGTTTGTCTAAAAGGCCTAGAAAGCGACCTTGATCGCTTGGACAGCTTTTCTGTTCGTGTTGGCAGCCAAGCGATCAAGGCCGCCGTCCGATCAGGTGTATCGAACCACGCAACCACGTTGCGCCTGTGTACGATTAAGCTAGGCTGAACCCACCTTGCTGGGTGCGACGATGAGGATCAGAAAAGCGCGCATCGTTCTCGGCCTGCTGGCGGCGGCAGCCCTGTCGCTGCTCGCGGTGCCGTCGGTGGCGAAGACCGCCGCGAAAAAACCCGCTGTCGCCGCGAAGCCGGCATCGGACGATCCCGATTCCGCGGTCGACACCATTGGTCCACCTTCGCAAGGCGCGCTTCAGGCGGCGGGGTGGCGCATCATCGATGACTTGGTCACGGGCGCGCGGCTCGGCCTGCCCAGTGCGCTGGTGCCCAAAACCGCGCTGGCCCGCATGGGCAGCCGCTGGACGTCGCGACAGGGTCAGATCGACATCGAGACATTTCGTCTGCACGAAGGCGCGCTGACGGCTTTGTTCGACGACGAAAAGAAAGTGCGCCGTCGCATCGTCGAGCATTCGACGCTGACGCCCGACTCCTTCGTGATGTCGGGAATGCAGGGCCTGAAAAGATTCATCGTCCGCGTGCAGTCAAGCGGCAGCGAATTACGCGGCGTCACCATTCTGTTCGATCGCGCCACCGAAGGCGTCATGGCGCCGATCGCCGCCGCCATGGCTAATAGCTACCAGGGCTTTCCCGACCCGGGCGCCGCACCGCCGCCGGGGTTGCGGCGCAGCGTCGAATACGGCACCGCCATCGTGGTGTCCGGCCAAGGCCATCTGATCACGTCGGCGCAAATCGCCGACGGCTGCCAGGCCATCACGATCCCAGGCTTCGGCCATGCCGAACGCATCGCCGCGGACAAGGCCAACGATGTCGCGCTGCTGCGCATTTACGGCGCGCCAGACCTTTTGCCCGTGCCGCTCGACGGCGACAGCAGCGCGGGCGACGACATCACGCTCGTCGGCGTCGCCGATCCGCTGGCCCAGGCCGGCGGTGGCGCAGTCACGCGCGCGCCCGCGCATCGGAACGCGCAAGGCCTCGACCCGGCGCCAAAGCTTGGTTTCTCCGGCGCCGCGGCGATCGACGCGCAGGGCCGTTTCGCCGGCATGGTGGATTTAAGTTCAACCGCGGTCGCCGGCGCGGGTGCCGTCAATCAGCCGACGCTGATACCGGTCGAAACGCTGCGGAACTTTTTGCAAGCGCAGGGCATCACGCCTCCGAGCGGCGGAAATGCAATCGACCAATCGGTCGTCCGCGTGATCTGCGTGCGAAAATAACCTTGTCATCGTCCGCGAAGGCGGACGACCCAGTACACGCCGCCAGCGAGGCGAATACTGGGTGCCCCGCCTTCGCGGGGCATGACACGTCATTTGTTTTGAAACTTCGGCGACCGCTTGTCGATGAAGGCGTGCATGCCTTCGCCCTGATCGGCGGTGGCGAACAGCGAATGAAAGATGCGCCGCTCGAAGCGGATGCCTTCGGCCTGCGAGGTCTCGAAGGCGCGATTGACCGCCTCTTTCGCCGCCAGCACCGACGGCAGCGACATCGATGCGATGGTCTCGGCGACTTTCATGGCCTCGTCGAGCAGGCTCGCCGCCGGCACGACGCGCGCCACCAGGCCCGAGCGCTCGGCTTCCGCGGCATCCATCATCCGGCCGGTGAGGATGAGGTCCATGGCCTTGGCCTTGCCGACCGCGTGGGTCAGGCGCTGGGTGCCGCCGATGCCCGGAATGATGCCGAGCTTGATCTCCGGCTGGCCGAATTTGGCATTGTCGGCGGCGATGATGACATCGCATTGCATGGCGAGCTCGCAGCCGCCGCCCAACGCAAAGCCGGCCACCGCGGCGACGACCGGCTTGCGCGCCGCCGCCGCCTGATGCCAATCGGCGCAAAAATCGCCGAAGAAGGCGTCGGCAAAATCCTTATCGGCCATTTCTTTGATATCCGCGCCGGCCGCAAAAGCTTTTTCCGAGCCGGTGATGACGATGCAGCCGATAGTGGTGTCGGCGTCGAACGCGGCGATGGCCTGGCCGAGCTCGCTCATCAGCGCACGGTTGAGCGCGTTGAGCGCCTGCGGGCGATTGAGCCGGATCAGGCCGACCCGGCCGCGTATTTCGGCGATGATGTTTTCGTAAGCCATGCTTGCCGCTCCCGGATGATGCAGGCGATGTTCGAGGCCGCCGCCACTCTGTTATGATGACTCAACAGGGAGGGCGCCGTGAAGCCAAGCGAAATGATTGCCTATGCGGGCATTGCCGCCGGCCTGCTCGTCGCCATGACCGCCGTGATCGGTTTTGCCATGACCTCGGCGCAGGCCGCCGACGAGGCGCCGCTGATGTTGGCGCGCGACGGCTTCTTCTACGTCAACGTTCAGACCACCAAGGTCGACGGCAAGGACTATGTCAGCCATCAGATGTATGTCGAGGTACGCATTCCGGCCAAACAAACGCATCCCAATCCGATCGTCATGGTGCACGGCGGCACCATGTCGGGCACCAATTACACCGGCACCCCGGACGGCCGCGAAGGCTGGGCGCAATATTTCGTGCGCCAAGGTTATGCGGTCTATGTGGTCGATCAGCCCGGCCGGGCGCGGTCCGGCTATCTGGCCGCGGCCTATGGGCCGATGCACAATGTCGAGCGCGGCAATGCGCTGTCGCGCTTTGTCGCCCAGGAAAAGTTCAAGCTGTGGCCGCAGGCGGCGTTGCATACGCAGTGGCCGGGCAGCGGCGAGCCCGACGATCCGGCGACAATACAGCTTGCGGCGAGCCAGATGCCGGCGATCGCCGACTTCGCTTCACAGCAATTCCTCAATCGCGATGCGCTGCTGGCGCTGCTCGACAAAATCGGGCCGGCAATCCTGCTCACCCATTCACAGGCCGGCGCGTTCGGCTGGCCGGTGGCGGATGCGCGGCCCGATCTGGTGAAGGCGATCCTGGCGATCGAGCCGAACGGTCCGCCGTTCTATCAGGTCGAATTCAAAGGCGCGCCCGATTGGTTCAAGCAGGGCACGCTGGCGCTGCCATATGGCATCACCGCGGTGCCGATGAATTATTCGCCGCCGATCAAGGATGCGTCCGAGCTCCAAATGGTGCAGCAGGACAAAGCCGACGCGCCCGACCTGGTGCGCTGCTACGCGCAAGCCGAGCCGGCGCGGCAACTGCCCAATCTGCAAAAGATGCCGATCCTGGTGCTCACCGCGGAGGCGTCCTATCACGCGCCCTACGATCACTGCACGGTGAACTATCTGCGCCAGGCCGGCGTCAAGCCGACTTACATTCGGCTCGCCGATATCGGCATCAAGGGCAACAGCCACGTCATGATGCTGGAGAAGAACAACAAGGAAATCGCCGCGGTGATTGCGAAGTGGCTGGACGAGGCGCTGCCGGCAAACGAATAGAGTTTATCGCGATCACTTCTGGCAGCTCGGGCAATAAAACGTTGAGCGGCCGTTCTGCACGATGCGCTTGACGGTGCCGGGACAGCCGGGCGTGCGGCACTTCTCGCCCTCGCGATCGTAAACCCGGAAATTATGCTGGAACATGCCGAGCCCGCCGTCGGTCAGCTTGTGATCGCGCAGCGACGACCCGCCGGCCTTGATGGCGTCGTTGAGCACGCGCTTGATGCTCTCGACCAGACGCTCGGCGCGCTCGTTCGGTGCGCCGGATTTTGTGGCGATGGTCGAGGCCAGGCGCTTCGGCGACAGCCGCGCCAGATACAGCGCCTCGCAGACATAGATATTGCCCAGCCCGGCGACGATGCGCTGATCCAATAGCGCCGCCTTGAGGCTGGTTTTCTTGCCCTTGCAGGCTTGCGCCAGCATCGCGGCGTCGAACGCGTTGCCGAGCGGCTCGGGGCCGAGCCCGCGCAGCAGCGGCTCGTCGTCGAGTTTTGCCCGGGCCACGAGCTTCATCGAACCGAAGCGGCGCGGATCGTTGAAAGTAATGATGGCGCCGGACGACATGTGAAACACCACGTGGTCGTGGGCGGCGTGCTTGGAGCGCTCGTGATAATAGGCGCCCGGCGTGCTCTGGCGCTCACGCTCGAAAACATGAAACGAGCCCGACATGCCGAGATGCATCACCAGCACGTCGCCGGACGAGAGGTCCGCGAGCAGATATTTGGCCCGCCGCCCCAGGCCGGTCACGGTTGAGCCTTCGAGGCGCCTGGCGAAATCCGCAGGCAGCGGCCAGCGCAGATCGCCGCGATGCACTTCGACCTTGGCGAAGCGCGCACCCTCCATCGCCGGCTCGAGCCCGCGGCGCACCGTCTCGACTTCAGGCAGTTCGGGCATCGCTCGATCCGGCGCTCGTAGCCATATGGTTAATTTCAACACATAGCGTCGCTTGCGCCGCCGCGCTATGGTTTGCGTGACAGGGAAACCAGCGATGGCAGACACCCATTTCGGCGCACGCCAGGTGCCGCTTGCGGACAAGCAGGCGCTGGTCGACGACGTGTTCCACAGCGTGGCGCCGCGCTACGACCTGATGAACGATCTGATGTCGCTCGGCCTGCACCGGGCCTGGAAGGATGCGCTGGTCACCGCGCTCGATCCGCCCAAATCCCGGCCGTTCGCGCTGCTCGACGTCGCTGGCGGCACCGGCGACATCGCATTCCGTGCGCTCGAAGCCGGCGGCGAGCAGACCCGGGCGACGGTGTGCGACATCAATCCCGACATGCTCGCGGTCGGCCGCGAGCGCGCCGAAGCGCTTCACCTCGGCGACGCGATCACCTTTACCGAAGGCAATGCCGAGGCGCTGCCGTTTCCCGACCGCAGTTTTGATGCGGTGACCATCGCCTTCGGCATCCGCAACGTGCCGCGCATCGATGTGGCGCTCGCCGAGGCGTTTCGCGTGCTGAGAATCGGCGGCAAATTCTTGTGCCTCGAATTCTCCACGGTCGATGTGCCCGGCCTCGACCGGCTGTACGACTTTTATTCGTTCAACGTCATTCCGGCGCTCGGCCGCGCCGTCGTGGGCGACGCCGAGTCCTATCGCTATCTGGTGGAATCGATCCGCCGCTTCCCCAAGCCTGAGGCCTTTGCCGCCATGCTGCGCGCGGCGGGCTTTCGGCGGGTTTCGTATCAGCAAATGACCGGCGGCATCGTGGCGCTGCATTGCGGCTGGCGTTTGTGATCTCCGCTCCCGCGCATCTCATCCGTCTCGGCCGCGCCGGCTTCGTGTTCGCCCGCGAGGGCGTGTTCGGCATCGTCGACCCGACCGCGGTGCCGGTCCCGGCGCGGCCGTTCCTGCGGCTGGCGCGCCTGATCGAACGGCGCACGACCGGCGCCGCGGATACCCGCCTGTCGACGGCGCTGACCCGGCTTGGCCCAAGCTACGTCAAACTCGGCCAGTTTTTGGCGACCCGGCCGGACGTGGTCGGCGCGGCGCTTGCTGCCGATCTCGAACGGCTGCAGGACCAGATGCCGCCGTTCCCGCAAAGCGAAGCCGAAGCGGCGGTTGCCGCGTCGTTCGGCAAGCCGCTCAAAGCGGTGTTTTCGAGTTTCGGCCCGCCGGTTGCCGCCGCCTCGATCGCGCAAGTGCATCGCGCCACGGTCGAAACCCAAGTTGAGAACCAAGTCGGGCCGCGTAACGTCGCGGTCAAAGTGTTGCGGCCCGGCGTCGAAAAGCGCTTCCACGCCGATCTCGGCGCCTTCACCTTCGCCGCCCAGCACGCCGAGAATTTGTCGGCCGAAGCGCGGCGGCTCCGCCTCATCGAAGTGGTCGACACGCTGCGCCGCTCGGTGGCGGTCGAAATGGATTTTCGCCTCGAAGCGGCGGCGCTCTCGGAGATGGCCGAGAACACCAAGGACGATCCGGATTTCCGCGTGCCCGCCGTCGACTGGGACCGCACCACCAAGGAAGTGCTGACCTTGGAATGGATCGACGCCACGCCGCTATCCGACCGCGCCCGCCTTGTGGCCAAAGGTTTTGACCTGCCAAAACTCGGCCGCGTGTTGATCCAGACATTCTTGCGCCACGCGCTGCGCGACGGTTTCTTTCACGCCGATATGCATCCGGGAAATCTGTTCGTCGACGATGACGGCCGCCTGATCGCCGTCGACTTCGGTATCATGGGCCGGCTCGGGGTCAAGGAGCGGCTGTTCCTCGCCGAGATTTTGCACGGCTTCATCGCTCGCGATTATCAGCGCGTCGCCGAAGTGCATTTCGAAGCCGGCTATGTGCCGCCGCACCATTCGGTGGAGAATTTCGCTCAAGCCATCCGCGCCATCGGCGAGCCGATCCACAACCGCACTGCCGAAGACATTTCGATGGCGAAGCTGCTCACCTTGCTGTTCGAGGTGACCGGACTGTTCGATATGCGCACGCGGCCGGAATTGCTGCTGCTGCAGAAGACCATGGTGGTGGTCGAAGGCGTCGGGCGCTCGCTCGACCCCAAGCTCGACATGTGGACCACCGCGGAGCCCGTGGTGCGCGAATGGATGACGCGCCATCTCGGCCCCGCCGGCAAGCTGGAAAGCGCGGCGCAGGGCATGGCCGAGGTCGGCCGGTTCGTCGGCAATGCGCCGGGGCTATTGACCCGCGGCGCCCGCGTGCTCGATCAGCTCGACGCGATGACGCGCGACGGCCTGGTGCTGTCGCCGCAAACCATCGCCGAGTTCGACAAAGCCGAAGGCAGCCGCTTCCGCTGGACCTTGGCGGCGCTGTGGGTGATCGCCGCGCTGCTGCTTTGGATCGCCTTCAAGGTCTTGTGATGGCAATGATTGCAATGCAATCATTGCCATGCTAGGCTTTGATATCGTTATGGGACTGGTCATACGGAAGCGGCCATGGGCAGCCTCACCGTCCGGCAGCTCGACGACAAGCTGAAAAAGCTGCTGCGGCTACGCGCGGCGCGGCACGGACGGTCGATGGAGGACGAAGTCCGCGTCATTTTGAAAGAAGCGGCGCAGGAGACCGGCCACGACATCCTGGAGCACTTCGAGCCGCCATCGCAGCCGGCGCGGCAGAAGGCGCGCGCGGCGGAAGCGAACGGCAACCGCGTCCTGCTCATCATCGGCGGCGGCATTGCCGCCTATAAATCGCTCGACCTGATCCGCCGCTTGCAGGACCGCGGCGCCCAGGTGCGCTGCATCCTCACCGCCGCCGCGCAGCATTTTGTCACCGCGCTGGCCGCGAGCGCGCTGAGCGGCGAGCGCGTCCATACCGATCTGTTCGATCCGCACAGCGAGTTCGACGTCGGCCACATTCGTCTCGCCCGCGACACTGATCTCATCGTCGTCGCGCCGGCGACGGCCGATCTGCTGGCGAAGATGGCGGGCGGTCACGCCGACGATCTCGCCACCGCGGTCTTGCTCGCCACCGCCAAGCCGATCCTGATCGCGCCGGCGATGAATCCGCAGATGTGGGCCGCCAAGGCGACGGCGCGGAATCTTGCGCAGCTGTGCAGTGACGGCGTGCATATCGTTGGGCCGAATGCCGGCGAGATGGCCGAGCGGGGCGAAGCTGGTCTCGGCCGCATGGCCGAGCCGCCGGAAATCGCCGCCGCCGTCGAAGCGATCGTGCGCCGGACCGGATCGCTCACCGGCAAGCGTATCCTGGTCACATCGGGACCGACCAACGAGCCGATCGATCCGGTGCGCTATATCGCCAACCGTTCCTCGGGCAAGCAGGGCCACGCTATCGCCGCGGCTGCGGCCGCGGCCGGCGCCGAGGTGGTGCTGGTGTCCGGGCCGGTCAAACTGCCCGACCCACCGGGCCTCTCCGTTGTGAAGATCGAAACGGCGCAGCAGATGCTCAAGGCGGTCGAGCAGGCGCTGCCGGCCGATGTCGCGATATTCGCCGCCGCGGTTGCCGATTGGCGCGCCGAACGGCCGAGCGACAACAAGATCAAGAAGCAGCCCGGCAAGACGCCGACGCTGGCGCTGACGGAAAATCCCGACATCCTGTCCACGATCGCGCACCGCAACGCGGGCCGGCCGCGGCTGGTCATCGGCTTTGCCGCGGAGACCGACGACATCGTCGCCAATGCCCAAGCAAAACTCTCCAAGAAAGGCTGCGATTGGATCTTGGCCAACGACGTGTCGCCGGAGACCGGCATCATGGGCGGCGACAGCAACACCATTCATCTGGTGACCGCGTCCGGCGTCGAAGCGTGGCCGCCGCAATCGAAGGACGACGTTGCGCGCATGTTGATCGAACGGATCGGCACGGCGCTGCAGGAGCAGAAACTGTGAACGAGACAGTCGAGGTGCGCATCGTCCGGCTGCCGCACGCGCGCGATCTGCCGTTGCCGCAATATCAAAGCGCGCTCGCCGCTGGCCTCGACCTCCTTGCCGCGGTGCCGGCCGACGCGCCGGTCGAAATTCCGCCCGGCGGCCGCGCCGTGATCCCGACCGGCGTCGCCATCGCATTGCCGCCCGGCAGCGAAGGCCAGATCCGGCCGCGGTCGGGTTTGGCCGCCCGTCACGGCGTCACCGTGCTCAACACGCCGGGAACGATCGACGCTGATTACCGCGGAGAATTGCAAGTTATACTTGTAAATATTGGCTCCAATTTATTCGTCGTTTCGCGCGGCATGCGCATCGCCCAGCTAGTCATCGCGCCAATTCAACATGCAAAACTTGTTGAATCGAACAGTCTAGATGTCACCGAGCGCGCCGCAGGCGGGCTAGGTTCCACCGGATTGGAATCGAAGACTGGATAAACCTGCGACTCAATTGCTCCTATCTACTGGGAAATCGTTCCGGATGTAGTATATTACCTCTTCACGAACCATTCCCCGCCAGCGACGTTTTTCCCCTACATGCCTCTGCTCCCACGCAAAGGACTCCTCGCGATTGCGGCCGTCATCGACGTGGCGGTGCAGGTGCCAGGACATCCGATCTCGGCGAAAACGCTCGCGGCTCGCCATGCCTTGCCGCCGCGACACTTGGAATCCGTGCTGCAGAATCTGGTGCGCGAAGGAATCCTCAAAGGCATCCGCGGCCCGCGCGGCGGCTACGAACTGGCCCGTGAAGCGCGCCGCGTGACCGCGAACGATATTTTGCGCGCCGCCGGAACGGTCGACGAAGCCGACAATGAACCGGGCGGCTCCGAACTGCTCAGCAAGGTGGTGCTGCCGGCTTTGTCGAGCGCGGAGCAGCAATTCGGCGTCGCCTTGAGCCGCATCAACCTGGAAGACATGGCGCGCGACGCGGCGGCGCTCGGCACGCCAATTAGCCGCGCCGCGGCCGCGCGGGCTTGAGCCCGGTTCCATCGCACTCACGTTCACGATCTGGACTCTTTCGGCGCGATTCCGCTTGAGAGTAAAGTCGAGCGATTCGCGGGGCTTTCCCCCGCGATGATCCGCTGGCAATGGGCGGTGGCAGCCAGCAGAGGCGAAGGGGCATGCCGGACACGATCCGGATCAGCGGCAGCTGCGCGCATCCGTGGCGACGCGGATTCTTGACCGCCATTGTGGGCGCCGTCCTTCCCTTCCCCGCCAGCGCCGAGCAAAAGCCGGCCCTCGCGCTGCACGAGCTCGTGGTGAGCGCCCAAGACAGCATCGACCGGCATGAAATCGCCGTGCTGGTCGTGGTGCTCGGGCTCGTCCTGTTCGCCGTCGTCACCGCGATCATGCTGGTACGCGCGCGCGTGCGCTGGGCGCGGCTGGAGACGTCCTCGCGCGACGAGATCGCCACGCTACGCAGCGATCTCGACCGCGCCAATGCGCTGTTGTTTTCCGAGCCGCAGGTGATGGTGGATTGGCCGGCGGGCTCCGACGAGCCCCGCATCGACGGCGATCCGGCCATCGTCGGCGTCGGCGCAACCCATCGCGTGCTCGCCTTCGGCAGCTGGCTCGAAGCCGGCAAGGCTTTGGCCATGGAACAGGCGGTCGAAAACCTGCGCAGCCGCGGCGAGGGTTTTGCGCTGACCTTGACCACGCTGCACGGCCATCCGATCGAGGTGCAAGGCCGCGCCATCGGCGGCCGCGCCGTGCTGCGGCTGAAGGATGCCAGCGGCGTCAAGCGCGATTTGGTCGAGCTGCTGTCCCGGCACGAGAGCTTGCTGCGCGAAGTCGCTTCGCTGCGCGCCTTGATCGAGAACCTGCCATCGCCGGTGTGGACGCGCGACGCGACCGGCCGATTGACCTTCGCCAACGCCGCCTATGCGCGCGCGGTGGAAGCCAAGACCGCCGAAGACGCTGTCACGCGGCGCCTCGAGCTCCTCGACAGCTCGGCGCGCGACATCATTTTGCGCACGCTCGCGGCCGGCGGCTCCTATGCCGGGCGGCTGCCGGCCGTGGTCGCCGGCTCCCGACGCACCTTCGACGTGCTCGATTTCC
>JBEKKM010000036.1:0-32834 GCA_050010715.1 Xanthobacteraceae bacterium
CGCCGCGATCACACCGAAAATTCCCGACAGCAAGGCCAGGCTCGCCTGCATCTTCAAGCCGCGCGCGTAACTGAGCTGCCATTCCGCCAGCAGGCTGGCGTCGTCGAGCGCCAGGCGCGCCGGCTGCTCGGCCTCATTGACGTAGAATGCCGCGCCGGCAAACGCGGCGGCGAAGGCGAGCGCGGTCGGGCCAGCTATCATCGTTCTAATCCTCGTTTCACGCCGGCGCCCGATGCGCCATCCAGCGTCCGGCTTCAGCCGCGGCGAACAGTTCGGCGAGCGCGGCATTGACCGCGGCCGGCTCTTCGGTGGTGATGGTGTGGCTCGCGCGCGGGATCACCAGAAGGCCGGCGGTCGGCGCCGTGCGCTTGAGAAACACGCTGCCGTCGAGGCAGCTCTCGTCCTCGTCGCCGACGATGATGAGGAGCGGCACGGAAAATTTCTTCAAATCCGCCTCGAGGTCCCACAAAGTCGGCCGCTTGCTTTGCAGCATCGACATGGTCAGCGCATGACCGAGCGCGGAATGCTCCGACAGCATGCGGATGAACTCCGCATAGCCGCGCGGGTCTTTGTATTTGTGGGTCTGGCGCATCTGGCCGTCGCCGTAGATTTTCGCCGCTTCCGCCATGCCTTTTTCGATGAACATCGCCGATGTCTCGAGCGCCACTTTGCGCATGGCGGCGCGCTGCGCCGGATCGGGCAGCGAACCCCAACCGCAGCCGGCCGCGGCCACCGAAATGCAGCGGTCGGGATGATGCAGGCCGACATGCACCGCGGTATAGGCGCCCATGGAATGGCCGACCACGTGCGCTTTCTTGATGCCGAGCGCATCCATCAGCGCGATGACGTCGGAGCGCGCGAAATCCTGGCCGTAACGCGTCGGATCGTCCGGCACATCGGACGGCGGATAGCCGCGCTGGCTATAGGTGACGCAGCGATGGGCGCGCGCGAAATAGCGCATCTGCGGCTCCCATTGCCGGTAGTCGCCGGCGAATTCGTGCACGAAGACGATGGGTGTGCCGGTGCCGACCTCTTCGTAGTAGAGATTGGTGCCGTCCGCGGTTTTGATCTTTGGCATGTTTGACCTGCCTCGTTTGCATCAGGACCGGACGATGCCGCGCGCGGCGTCGCCGAGCGCCTCGACCGGTGCATCGCCGGCGTCAAAAATCGCCAGCACGCGGCACGGGCACGCTTCGAGGCCCTCGTAGCGCCAAGGAAAAGCGCCGATGATGCAGCGCTTGCCCAGCACGGTTTCCAGATCGCCGCCGAGATTTTCCGCGTGCAGCAAGCCTTCCTGGAACGCGTAATTGTGGAACGGAAACACGTCTTGCCTGACTTTGCGCCCCGAGCGCTTGTGCACGTATTCGAATGTGCCGAAATAGTCCGCCGGCGCCTTGCCGGTTGCCTTCTCGAACTCACGGGCGATATCCGGCCGCATATGGCGGATCGAGGTGTTCATCGGATGGTCGCATGAGCCGGTATCCATGCCGAACCATTTGATCTTGCGCTTGAGCATCCATTCCAGCGTCTCGAGCGTCGGGCCCGGGTGGTAGCAGAAATAGCGCACCAGATCCTGCTGGCTCTGGCCCTCGTAATATTTGTGCCAGCCGGTGTGCAGGATGAGGATATCGCCGTCGCGGATGTCTGCGCCGGACTTTTCGATCATCTCCGGCGTGATCGCCGACCAGTCCGACACCTGTGGCGCGAGATCGACGACTACGCCATGGCTGACCAGATAGTCGAGCGGCAGAGAGGCCATGTCGCCGGTCCGGCCGTCGGTCCCGTGCATGGCGCCGTCGAAATGGGTGCCCGAGTGCATCGAGGTCTCGACGCGCTGGGCGACGATGCCGACGGTCTGCAAGTTCTGCGCGTAATACATCTTGTTGCCGGCATAACCGACCCAGCCGGGGGTGTGGATGCTCATGGTGTGGGACAGATCGACGATTTTCATGGGCTTTACCGGCCTGTTCGCGTGAGGCGCCAGCATGGTACAAAAACCGCGAGACTGGCAAACCCCATGAAACTCGATCCCCTGGTCAAACCGCGTTCGGTCGCCATCGTCGGAGCCACCGATCGCGGCGGTCCCGGCCGCGCGGTCATCGAGTCGCTGGGCGCCATCGGCTTCACCGGGCCGATCTATCCGGTGAACCCGAAATATCCGACAGTCATGAACATCACCTGCTATCCGAGCCTCACCGAATTGCCCGAGGCGCCGGACATCGTCGTCTTCAGCATCCGCAATCCGCTGATCCCCGAGCAGATGCGGCTCGCGGTCAAGCGCGGCGCGCGCGCCGCCGTGATCTACGATTCCGGCTTTGCCGAGCTGGGCGGCGACGGTGCCAAGCTCCAGGACGAGATCGCCGCCATGGCGCGCGAAGCCGGCATGCCGGTGTGCGGTCCGAACTGCATGGGCATCCTCAACCCGGCGGCGCGGGTCACCACCTATAAGCAGAACGTCCGCGACCCCGCGGCGATCGTCGGCAATGTCGGCATCGTGTCGCAAAGCGGATCGGTTTGCATCGGGCTGTTGTCCGACCTGCGCCGCTTCGGCGTCAGTCTCTCGGTGTCCGCCGGCAACGAGGCGGTGACGCGGACCGTCGATTACCTCGATTATCTGATCGACGACCCGAACACCAAGGTGATCGCGACGTTCACCGAAACCGTGCGCGAGCCGGAGCGTTACGTCGCCGCGCTCGACCGCGCCGCCGATGCCGGCAAGCCGGTCGTCGTCATCAAGGTCGGCCGCACCGAGCGCACGCAGCGCGCCATCACCAGCCATACCGGCGGCTTGGCCGGCTCGTCGCGGGTGTTTTCTGAGCTGCTGCGCGCCCACCGCGCCATCGAGGTCAGCGATCTCGACGAGATGACGGAAGTCTTGGCGGTGTGCCAGGGCAAGCGCTGGCCGCGCGGCCGCGGCATTTCGGTCGTCACCGGCTCAGGCGGTTTGTCGGAATTGATCCTCGACAATGCCACCGCGGCCGGCCTCGATCTGCCGCCGCTCTCGGCCGAGGAACGCGCCGAGGCCGAGCGCGTCATCGGCCGCATCACCGGCGACGGCAATCCGTTCGATGCCTGGGGCAACGGCAATTACGCCGTAAATATTCCGCATGCCATGTCGGTCGTGGACAAAAGCGATCGGATCGATTCCATCCTTTATTGCGCTGACGCCTCGAACGATCCGATCATCGGGCAGCCGAGTCGCGTGTTCGAGAACGTGGACATGTTGACCAAGGCGGCGAGCACCAGCACCAAGCCTTATTACCTCATGAGCACCCGCTCGGGCGTCATGAACCGCAAGCAGATCGACGGCATGCGCGACGCCGGCCTGGTGGTGATCGGCGGCACGCGCCAAGGCCTTGGCGCGCTCGATCGCATCGGCCGCTGGAGCGCTGGATTGCAGCCGGTCCGCATAAGCGCGCCACGGCACGGCCGCGTTGCCGACGAACTGAAAGTTCGGCGCACTATCAACGAATTCGATGCCAAGCGGCTGCTCTCGGCCTACGGCATCCCCGTGACTCAGGAGCAGCGCGTCGCGTCCGAAGCGGATGCGCTCGCAGCCGCACGCGCGCTCGGTTTTCCCGTGGTGCTGAAAATCGTGTCCGATGCCATCGCGCACAAGACCGAGCTTGGCCTCGTCGCCGTCAATCTCAAAAGCGACGAGGAACTGACGCGCGCCTATGCGCGGCTGCACGAGC
Source organism: Xanthobacteraceae bacterium (assembly GCA_050010715.1). GTDB lineage: Bacteria > Pseudomonadota > Alphaproteobacteria > Rhizobiales > Xanthobacteraceae > BOG-931. The sequence goes on from JBEKKM010000036.1 coordinate 3,696, forward strand.
GCCTGGAAAAACTCGATCCGCGTCCGGCCGATGCCGCTTTCCTGGTGCAGGAATTCGTCGCCGACGGCATCGAGGTGTTCGCCGGCGTGTCGCGCGATCCCGACTTCGGCCTGTCGCTCGCCTTCGGCATGGGCGGCATCGCCATCGAGGTGATGCGCGATTTTGCCCTGCGCATGCTGCCGCTGCGCGACGGCGATGCCGAGGCCATGATCGCCGAGACGCGCGGCGCGGCCTTGCTTGGCGCGGTGCGCGGCCGCCCGGCGAGCGACGTGAACAGCCTTGCCAGGTGTCTTTACGCGCTTGCCGACTTCGCCTGGCATCATGCCGCTTTAATTGCCGAAGTCGATCTCAATCCAATAAAAGTGCTCCCCGAAAACCGCGGCTGCGTCGTCGTTGACGCCCTCATCGTCACGCAACCGGCAGGTAAGAAATAAGAAAGATATAGACCGCTAGGCCATAACCGGCGCAATGTCGCAGAGCTGCGTCACCGGCTCCGGCAAGGCGGCGCCGGCAAGATCGTAGCCGACGACGCGCAAAATTCCCGACGCGGGACACATGGCCACCGCAAGCCGCGTATAAGGATTGAGCACCGGCTCGCGCACCCAATCGAAGCAGCCGTCTGTCAGCGAACCGTCCCATTTCGCCAGCGCTTCGCGCCGCGCCCGGCTGTAGCCCGTCGCCTCGTCGAACGAACTGACGAGGAACCGGCGCGTGCCGATGCGGCCTTCCCAGCCCGGCCGCGGCGGCACCCAATCGTTGGCGGCGCAGGTGTCGTCCTCGCGGCTGACGAAGCCGGTCTCCGTGCGCTCGATCACGCAACGCTCGTTGGCGCCGCAGCCGATCAGCGTGAAAATCACCGGCCGCGCCACCGGCGTCGTTTCCAGCAGGCGCCGCGCCGCGGGATAATCCGCACAACACTCGAAGGTTTGGCGCAGCAATTGGTCCGGCGGCATGAGATCGGTGCGTTGCCAGATCTTCAGGGCGTTCGCCGCAAAATCGAGCGGCCGTAGCCAACGATGGCGCATGCGCCGCCACATCGGCGCCTGGTTGATGCTAGCGGCAAAGCGGGTCGGCGCCATTGCGGTGAGCGCGCCGACATAGCCCGGCCAGGTCACGCTGAAGAATTCGCCGCCGCCGGCGCCGCGCATCCGCGCCACGGCGATGTGGCGGCCGAGGCCCTTGAACGGCCAATCCAGCGTGCGCAACAGCCACGGCGCACCATCGTGCTCTACGGCGCGCGCGGTGCAGCCCCATTGATACGAGGCATTGAGCAGCCAAATGCCGGAAAAATTCAGCGCTTCCGCGATCCGTGCGATCTCGGCCACGTAAGGCGAACACGATCGGCCGAGCCAGCGGCGCGACGCCCAATCGAGCGCCGGCACCAGCGGCTTCGCCGCGTCCGGAAAAAACTCGAGACAGGCGTCGCGCAAGGCGCGTGCCTGCTCGGCGCTTTGCCGCGCGTGATCGAGCGGTCCGCCGTCGCGGATGTCGACGATCGGGATAGCCGGCAGCTTTAAGCTCATGATGCGAAATGCCGCTGGTTTGGACCCTTCCGGACGATTCGAGCGATAGTATAGTGGCCGCAATACGACGGCCACGAGGGAACGCCATGAACATCGCACGCCGCCATTTCCTGAACCTTGCCGCGGGCGCCGTCGCGATGCCCGCGGTGTCGCGCATGGCGCATGCGGATACCTATCCCTCGCGGGCGGTGCATCTCATCGTGCCGCAGGCGGCCGCGAGCTCGACCGACATCCATGCCCGCCTGATCGGGCAATTTTTGCAGGACCATCTCGGCCAGGCATTTGTCGTCGACGTCAAGCCGGGCGCCGGCGGCAATGTCGGCACCGAGTTTGTGGTGCACGCGGCGCCCGACGGCTACACGCTGCTCACGGTCAATTCCCAGAACGCCATCAGCCCGTCGCTTTATCCCGAACTGACCTTCAACTTCCTTCGCGACATCGCGCCGATCGGCCAGATCAGCCTGGCGCCGATGATCATGGAGGTGAATCCGGCCGTTCCGGCCAATACCGTTCCCGAATTCATCGCCTATGCCAAGGCCAATCCCGGCAAGATCAGCATGGCCTCGGCCGGCGTCGGCGGCCCGCAGCATCTCGCCGGCGAATTGTTCAAATCCATGACCGGCCTCAATCTCGTCCACGTGCCCTATCGCGGCTCAACGCCGGCGATCACCGATATGCTCGCCGGCCAGGTACAATTGATGTTCGACGTCACGCCGACGGCGCTGCCGCAAGTCAAGGCCGGCAAATTGCGCGCGCTCGCCGTGACAACGAAAGCGCGCCTCGATGCGCTGCCCGATATTCCGTCGCTGTCCGATTACCTGCCCGGCTACGAGGCCGAAGGCTGGCTCGGCATGGGCGCGCCGACCGGCACACCGCAAGCGATCATCGGCACGCTCAACAAACAGATCAACGACGCGCTCGCCGACGACAAGATCAAGCAGCGCCTCACCGATATCGGCGTCGTCGTGCACGGCGGCTCGCCGGCGGATTTCGGCAAATTCATCGCCTCGGAAACCGCGAAATGGGGCAAGGTGATCAAGGAAGCCGGTATCAAGCCCGATTAGGATTTCGCCACATTCCCTCCTACACTGCGCTGCGGGCGCGGGCATGAACGGGAGGCCACAATGTGCGAGCTTTGTGCGGCAAAAGCCGCAGAGCCGCGGATCGCGCGGCGGAATTTTTTGCGGCTCGCGGGCGTCGCCGCCGGATTGGCGATCGCGCCGCGCGCATTCGCCAAAGAGACAAAAACTCCGCCAAAGCCGGAAAATGTGCTGTCGCCTGATGCAGCGCTCGACCGGCTGATGAACGGTAATACGCGTTACATCGACGGCCTCACCAAGCGCCACGATTTCAAGCATGAACGCGAAGCTTTGAGCAAAGGCCAAAATCCGTTTGCCGCCGTGCTCAGCTGCGCCGATTCGCGCATCGCGCCGGAGCTCTGCTTCGACACCGCGCGCGGCGACGTCTTCGTCTGCAGGGTCGCCGGCAATTTCGCCGACGAGGAAATCATCGCCAGCTTCGAATATGCCGTGTCGGTGTTGAACACTCCGCTGATCCTGGTGCTCGGCCACGAGGCCTGCGGCGCGGTCGATGCCACCATCAAGTCGATCAAGGACGGCACCACGCTGCCGGGCCATTTGCCGGCGCTGGTGCATGCCCTGACGCCGGCAGTCCAGGCCGCACAACAACAGCCCGGCGATCTGCTCGCCAACGCGATCCGCGACAACGTCGCGATGAACGTCGACAGGCTGAAGACCACCGCGCCGATTTTGCAAGCGGCGGTCGACGACAAGAAGCTCCGCGTCGTCGGAGGCATCTACGAGCTGAAAACCGGGCGGGTCGAACTCTTGAGCTGACGGCGCACGCTTGCGCGCCCGCATCACTCCGCCTTGATGCCGGCGGCCTTGATGATCGGCCACCACTTCTCGATTTCCGCGCGTTGCAGCGCGCCGAGCGCCGCCGCGCTCTGTTGCTCGGGCGGCGGCACGTCGAGCCCCAAATCGGCAAAGCGCTTTTGCACGGCCGGATCCGCCATGGCGGCCACGGCGGCGCGATTGAGCTTTGCGATGATGTCGGGCGGCGTGCCTTTCGGCGCCCACAGGCCGTACCAGATATTGATGTAGAGGCCCGGCAGTCCGGCCTCGTCCACGGTCGGAATATCCGGCATCGACGCCAAGCGCGTCTTGGCGGTAATCGCATAGGCCTTGATCTGATTGTCGTGCACGCGCTGCATCGCCTCCGACACCTGGTCGAACATCATGTCGATGCGGCCGGCCATCAGATCGAGCAGCGCCGGATCGGTGCCGCGATAGGGCACGAATTGCAGATGGGTGCCGGTGAGGTTTTCGAAATAAACGCCGGAAATATGCGAACCGGAGCCGACGCCCGCGGTGCCGATGGTGGCGCTCGGATTGGCTTTGATCCAGGCCACGAGCTCGGTGAGATTCTTCGCCGGCAGCGTATTGCGGCTTACGACCAGCATCGGATTGGCCGGCAATTGCGCGATTGGCTCGAAATCGCGAATGAGGTCGTAGGGCAGCGCGTAGATCGCGCCGTTGACCACGTGCGTGCTCCAGTGGCCGATGCTGAGCGTGTAGCCGTCGGGTGTCGCTTTCGCGACCCGGCCGACGCCGATGCTGCCGGCGGCGCCGGTGACGTCCTCGACGATGACATTCTGCCCGAGCGTGCGGCCCATATGCTCGGCCATCAGGCGGCCCACCACGTCGGTCGGCCCGCCGGCAGCGAACGGCACCACCATGGTGATGGGCCGCGATGGATAATCGTCGGCGTTGGCGGCAACGATCGCGCCGCAGCCCAGCATCAAGCCGATGACGATTGTCGGCAGCGTTTTCATCGCTCTCATCTCACGCCTCAAATTGCGAAAAGTCGATCGGCGCGTGGCGATCCAGCGTGCGGCGAATCGGCGGCAGCGGATATTTCAGGCCGGTGGCGCAATTGAACAGCACCACCTGGTCGTTGCGCTTGACCCGGCCGTCGGCGAGGCTTTGCTGATAGGCCGCGTAAGTCGCAGCACCTTCCGGGCACATCAGAAAGCCCTCTTCACGCGCCACCTCGTCGAGCGCCTCCGCTATCGCTTCGTCGGACACCGCGATGGCAAAACCGCCGCTCTCGCGCACCGCGCGCAGGATCAGAAAATCGCCGATCGCCTGCGGCACGCGGATGCCCGCCGCGATGGTGTGCGCGTCTTCCCAGCGCGGCGCGTGCTCCTCGCCCGCCTCAAAAGCGCGCACCATCGGCGCGCAGCCCGACGCCTGCACCGCGACCATGCGCGGGCGTTTTTTGCCGATGAAGCCGATCGCCTCCAATTCGGCGAACGCCTTCCACATGCCGATCAGGCCGGTACCGCCGCCGGTCGGATAGAAGATGACGTCCGGCACGGTCCAGCCGAGCTGTTCGGCGAGCTCGAGTCCCATGGTCTTCTTGCCCTCGATGCGATACGGCTCCTTCAAGGTCGAGACGTCGAACCAGCCGACTTTTTGTTTGCCCTCGCCGACGATCTTGCCGCAATCGTCGATCAGGCCGTTGACGCGATAGACAGTGGCTCCCTGGATGCCGATCTCGCTCAAGTTGATTTCCGGCGTGTCCTCGGGACAGAAGATCGTGGTCTTGATGCCGGCATGGCTGGCGTAAGCCGCCAGCGCCGCGCCGGCATTGCCGTTAGTCGGGATCGCCATGTGCTTGATGCCGAACGCCTTGGCCATGCTCACCGCCATGACCAGGCCGCGCGCCTTGAACGAGCCAGTCGGCAACCGGCCTTCGTCCTTCACCAAAATTTCGCCGCCGCGCAATTTTTTCGCCATCCCCGGCAGGGGCACCAGCGGCGTCATCGTCTCGCCGAGACTGACGATGTTTTCGGCGCGCCGCACCGGCAGGAGCTCCCGATAACGCCAAAGGTCGGGTGGCCGGCTGGAAAGCGCATCCTTGCTCAGCGCTTTCTTCACGCCGTCGAGATCGTAGCGGACGAGCAGCGGCTTGCCGGCGCGGGAAAGATTGTGAATTTCATCGGCGGCGTAATGCTCGCCGGTCATCGAGCATTCGAGATGGGCAACGAAGGTCAGGCGCTCGGTGGTCAGGTTTTCGTTGGCGTGCAAGGCGGTCTCCGGTGGCGGGCTGAACGTGGATTTTCGCTCCTATCGAGCACATCTTACCCGCTTCGTCACCACCGGGCTTGACCCGGTGGTCCATGCTGAAACGTGGCAAACACAGCAAGTGTCGCTGCTCCATGGATTGCCGGGTCAAGCCCGGCAATAACGAGAAGATCACAGCCCCAAATACGCCTTCCGAATCTCCGGCTTCGCCGCGAGCTCCTTCGGCAAGCCTTCCATGAAAATGCGGCCCTCGGCGACGACGTAGGCGTAATCGCTCAGCGCCAAAGCCAGATGCACGTTCTGCTCGACCAGCAAAATGGTAAGCCCCGCTTCCTTCAGCCGCTTCAATGTCGTCAGCAGCTGATAGACCACGACCGGGGCCAGGCCGAGCGAGAGCTCGTCGATGATGAGAATGTCAGGATCCGACATCAGGCCGCGGGCGATTGCCACCATTTGCTGCTCGCCGCCGGACAGCGTGCCGGCCTGCTGGCGGGCGCGCTCCTTCAATCGCGGGAACAGGCTGAACACCTGCTCCAGGCGGTCGGCGTATTTGGCCGCCGCGCGCTTGGCGAAGGCGCCCATTTGCAGATTTTCGGCGACGCTCATGGCGCTGAACAATTGCCGGCCTTCAGGCACCAGGGCAAAGCCGCGCGCCGCCTTGGCGTGGGTCGGCAGCCGCGTCACGTCCTCGCCCTCGAACAGCACGCGGCCGCGCCACGGCGCGATGGTGCCGGCGACCGCGCGCAACGTCGTGGTCTTGCCGGCGCCGTTGGCGCCGACGATGGCCGTGAGCGCGCCGCGGCGGGCTTTGAGCGAAAGCCCCCACAGCACCTGCACCTCGCCGTAGCCGGCCTCGAGACTGTCGACTTCAAGGAGCGCGTCCGCCATCACGCGCTCCCTTGCAGCGCCGCGGCGAGCTTTGGATCGCCGAGATAGGCTTCGATCACTTGCGGATTTTGCGCGACCTCGCTCGGCAAACCTTCGGCGAGCTTTTCGCCGTAATTGAGCACGACGATGCGGTCGGACAGGCTCATGATCGCCTGCATCAGGTGCTCGATGATCAGGATGGTAATGCCGCGCTCGCGGATACGGTGGATGATGCCGATCATGTGCTCGACCTCGGTCGGGTTGAGCCCGGCCAAAACCTCGTCGAGCAGCAGCAGCGTGGGGCGCGCCGCCAGCGCGCGGGCGAGCTCGAGGCGCTTCTTGCCGGCGATGGTCAGATGCAGCGCCAGCGTTTGCAGGCGGTCCTCGAGCCCGACGAAGACAGCGGCTTCGCGCGCCGCATCATGCGCCGCCTTCAACGGCAGGTTCTCGCGGCCGAAACAGGCGCCGACGGTGCAATTGCCCTCGACCGTCATGTTCATCAGCGGCTGCACGATCTGATGGGTGCGAGCCAGCCCCCGGCGCGCGATCAGGAACGGCTTTGCGCCGGTGATGTCGGCGCCGCGAAAAAAAATCTTTCCGGTCTCCGGCGTGTAGACGCCGTTGATCAAGTTGAACAGCGTCGATTTGCCGGCGCCGTTCGGCCCGATCAGGCCCAAGATTTCGCCCTCGCCCAGCACGAAGCTGAGATCATTGACGGCTTGCAGGCCGCCGAAGCGCTTGCCGACGTGGTCGAGCTGCAAGATCGCCGTCATTCCAGCACCTTCTGGGTGCGCGGGAAGCGGCTATAGATGAAACCCATGAGCCCGCCGGGAAAGAACAACACGATGAGCAACAGCAGCACGCCGGAGATGACCAATTGGAAATGCGAGAACGTCCCGGAGACCAACAGATAACCGCGCAGCTCTTCGTACAGATAAGCGCCGAGCGCCACGCCGGTGACGGTGCCCTGCCCGCCCAGCATGGCGACGACCAGCGCCTCCGTGGACAACGACAGATCGAACGCGTCGGACGGCTGGATGAAGGCGCTCTTGAAAAAATAAAGCCCGCCGGCGACGGCGGGCAGGATGGCGGAGGCGCTGTAGACATAGGCTTTATAGCGCGGCGTCGGCACGCCGAGGATGGCGGCGGCGTCTTCGTTCTGGCCGATGGCGAGAAGGCCCAAGCCGAACTTCGAGATCTTGATGCCGTAGCTGAGATAAAGCGACAGCCCCATGGTGGCGACCAGGGCGAAATAGATCACCCACAGCGCCTGCGCCGGGCCGCCGAGCGGCGTAAACACTTCGGGCGAGATGTAGATGCCGGCCGAGCCGCCCCATGGCTCGAAATTCTGCACAAAAGCCTGCACGCCTTCGACGATACCGATGGTGGAGAGCGCGAAGAACGGGCCGCGCAGGCGCAGGATGCCCAAGCCGAAGATGAAGGCGAGCGCGCCGACGCCGATGCCGGCGGCGACAAGGCTTGCCGCCAGCGGCCAGTGATGCGCGTCGACCAGCCAGACGCAGATATAGCCGCCGAGGCCGAAGAACACGATGCTGCCGAAATTGATGTAGCCAGCATAGCCGAGCATCAGGTTGAGGCTGGAGGCGAGCGTGATGTAGACGGTGGCGAGTGCCAGGCTTTCGCGCAACTCGACATTATTGCCGAGCGCCGGAACGAGAATGAACGCGGCAATCACCAGCGTGATAATCCAGAAGAACGGCCGCAGCACCATCGCCGGCATCACAGGGCTCCGCGCCGCGACGCGAAAATGCCGCCGGGGAAGGCGATCAGCACCAGGACGAACAGGGCGAATTCGATCACCAAGGTCCAGCTCACCGGTACGAACGGCGTCACGGCGCCTTCGAGCAGGCCGAGCGCGACGCCGCCCAATAGCGCGCCCACCGGATTGCCGAAGCCGCCGAGCACGGTGACGACAAAGCCTTTGAGCTGATAGCCGTCGCCAGAGAGCACGGTGAACGGAAACAAGGTGCCGATCAGCAAGCCGGAGACTCCGGCCAAGGCGACGCCGCAACCGACCGTGACCGCAAGCACACGGGTGGTCGGAATGCCGACCAGTTCCGCAGCCTCGCGATTATTGGCGACCGCGCGCACCGCTTTGCCCAAGCGGGTGCGGTGCAGGAACAGATAAAGCGCCGCCGCGATCACCGCCGCCAGGACGGCGGCAAGGATATGTGCGCCGGGAAACGTGTAGCGGCCGAGGCTTAAGCCGGGCAGCGACACCGCGACATTGAACAGCGCGGTGCCCCACACCCCGGTGCCGATGCCGATCAGCACCAGGTTCACCGCGAAGGTCGACAATAGGCTCATCAGCGGCGGCCGGCCGACCATGCGGTGCACCGCGATCCAATAAAGCGCGACGCCGGCGAGAAAGCCGCCGACCAGCACCGGCAGCAAAGCGAGATAGGGCGGCACGCCGAGCCCGGTCGCCAGGAAATAGAGCGCGAACATGCCGCCGACGATCATGGTGCCATGGGTCAGGTTGATGACGTCCATGACGCCCCAGATCAGGGTGAGGCCCATGGCGGACAGCCCATAGACGAGCCCGACCAGCACGCCGTCGATGATCGAAGCGATGATGCCGAGCATGTTTGCTGCTTGAAATATCGGGGCCGGCGGCAAAGAACCGCCGGCCCGCGCCTGATTACTGGCTGGCCGAAATCGGATAGATCAGCTTGGCGGATTGCGCAGCCACGGGCCAGACCACTTGCCGGCCCGGCTTGCCGTCGACCTTCTGCCACTGCGCCAGCACCATTTCGTGGGCCGCCTGCAGCCCATGATGGCCGGGATCGGTCATGAATTTGATGTGGCCGAAGAAGGTGGTGATGTCGGTTGCGTTGAGCGCGTCCGTCACCTTGTCCGGATCGATCGATCCGGCCTGCTCGATGGCGTGCTGCAACACCACGCCGCTGGTATAGCCGGACGCCGAATGATAATCGGGCTTGGCGTTGAACTTGGCCTGGAACGCCTTGGCGAATTCCGCCGTGGTCGGGCCGAATTGCGGCTTATAGGAAACCTGGATCTCCCATTGCGACGGCACGGTGACGCCCATCGCGGGCGCGCCCAGCTCGCCGAATTTATCGTCGGCCGGCGCCACCAGGATCGACACCCATTTCATGTTGGCCTTCTGGTCGTACATCTGGCGCGCGAGCGTGGCGCCGTCGGAATAATGGCCGCCGCCCATGAACGCGTCGGCATTCGATGAGATGATCTTGTTGACGATCGGGCCGAAATCGGTGGTCGACGGCGCGTAGGATTCGTTCATCACCACGTCGAGGCCGGCATCCTTGGCCTGCTGGGCGGCTGCGGCCATCACCGTCTTGGAAAACGGATCGTCGGAATAGACCATGGCGATCTTGGCATGCGGGTTGTTTGCCTTGAGCGCCTCGACCGCGCCGGAGAGGTAATGGCCGGCCGAGGTGATGACCATGAACAGGCGCTTGTTGCCGAGCTCGAACGGCTTCTCCTCGGCACCGCCGCTATTGATCATGATCTTGCCGTACTGCTCGGAAATGACGGCCGCCGGCGCGGTCAGGCCCGACGAATAGGGACTGAACAGGAAATCGGCTTTGTCCTGGACCGCGAGCCGGGTATAGAGCTGCTGCACCCGGCCGCCGACCGACTGGTCGTCATAGCTGACGAAATTCACCTTGTAGCTTTTGCCGGCGACCTTGATGCCGCCAGCGGCATTGACCTCGTCGCGCCAGAACTCGTAGCCGCGTTGCTGGCCCAAGGAATCGACATTGAGCGGGCCAGTCTGCGACGCCGTAAAACCGATGGTGATGGTGTCTTCGGCGAAGGCCGGCGCTGCGAACAAAGTCGCTGCGGCGGCGAATAAGCAAATCCGTTTCATCTCTTCCTCCCTGTGCGCCCCCGCGCCGGCGGCCGCAAATGCGCCGCCACGACCTGTCGGTGATAGCCTTTTGGCCTTGAATTTTTTGGCGGAGATTGCTCCGCGGATCGGCAAAAAGATCGCACAATCCGCGCGCGAAAGCTACGTAGACTCTTTGCCGCAGCCGTAACGCCGAAAGGCGCGGATTTGCCGTCGGAGTTAGGTGCCTTGCGAAGCTGTGCCGCGTGCGTCCTTGCCGCGACGGACGGCGACGATCTCGGCCAGGATCGAGATCGCGATCTCGTCCGGCGTGATGGCGCCGAGGTCGAGGCCGGCCGGCGCTTTCAGCTTCTTGAGCCGCTCGGTCGCGACGCCGCGTTTTGCCAGCTCCGCTTTGAGCGCCTCGGCTTTTTTGCGGCTGCCGACGAAGGCCACGTAGTCGACGTCGACGGCGAGCGCCGCCAGCAAGGCGGCTTCGTCGCCGCGGCCTTGGGTCGAGACCACGACATAGCGCGCGGCGGGGTCGTCGACCGGCAGCGCGTAGCCTTCGATGCGGCGGTCGGCATCGGCGAATGCCGATTGCTCGGCGGCGGGCGCGCATACGGTGATGGCAAATCCGGACCGCTTGGCGAGATCGGCGACGGCAAGCGCGACCGGGCTCGAGCCGCAAATCACAACTTGCGGCCGCGGCAGCACCGGCTCGACGAAAATATCCATGGTGCCCTGGCTCGGGCACATGTTCTTGGCGAAGCGCACGCCGCCCTGCTCATCGCCGGCTTTGCGGCCCTGGCCGTCGAGCACATCTTCCGGCGCCACCGAGACCAGCCGCGATTTGCCGTCGGCGAGCGCGTCCTTCGCCGCCTTGAGCACCGCCGCGCGGGCGCAGCCGCCGCCGATCCAGCCCTGCGAGATGGTGCCGTCGGAAAGAATCACCGCCTTGGCGCCGGCCTTGGCCGCGGTGGCCGCCACCGTGCGCACCACCGTCGCCAGCACGAACGATTCGCCTGACGTCTTGCGCGAGGAAATATTGTCGAGGATGTCGTCGGCGCGATTCATCTAAACCTTCGCCAGATAGGGCTCGAGCGCGGCGAGACTTTCCAGATTGTGCGCCGGCGCGAACAGATCGACATAGGGCAGCGCCGCCTGCATGCCGCGCGCCTGCGGGGTGTAATCGCGCCAGCCGATCAGTGGATTGAGCCAGATGATTTTGCGGCAGCGCCGCCGCAGCCGGCGCATCTCTTCACCGAGCTCTTCCGGCTCGCCGGTGTCGTAGCCGTCGGAGACGATCATCAGCGCGGTGCGCGAATTGATGACGCGCCGGGCGTGCCAGCGATTGAAGGTCGCCAAACTCTCGCCGATCTTCGTGCCGCCGCCGATGCCTTGCGCCATCAGCGACAGCCGTTCCACGGCGCGCGTGACGTCGCGGTCGCGCAGCGACGGCGAGACATGGGCGAGGCGGGTGTGGAACACAAAGGCTTCGGCTTCGCGGAAAGCATCGACGACGCCGTGCAAGAAGCGGACGAAGAACGCGGTGTAGAGGCTCATCGAGCCGGACGCATCGAGCAGCACCACGAGCCGCAGCGGCTTTATCTTGCGGCGGCGCCAGGCGAGATCGAACGGCATGCCGCCGTGCGACACGTTGCGATGAATGGTGCGGCGCAGATCGAGCCGCCGGCCGCGGCGGCGGATTTGCTCGCGACGCACCAGGCGCGCGCGCATGACGCGGGCAAGCCGCGCCGCGAGCGCATGCGTCGCCGCAATCTCTTCCGGATCGACGATATGGCGCAAATCGGTTGCCGCCAGATTTTCGACGCGCGAGGCGCCCTCGCGGCGGCCCTTGCCCTCCGCCTGCGTTTCACCGTCGCCGTCGCTCTTCCGCTCGACCCGATCCTGCAGGCCGAGCGCTTCCTGCGGCACATGGGCTTCGGCAAGCTTTTTTCCGGCCGGCGCATGGAATGCACTCGGCACGCCGGCAAGGATTTGCCGTTGCCGCATGCCGTGGCCTTGCCAGAAGGCGTCAAAGATTTCGTCGAAACGCTCCCAATCGGAATGGGTGGCGCAGAACAGGGAGCGCAATGCCGGCTTCAGCGATGTCGGCTGAAGCGCGGCGGGCGATGCCAGCACTTGCAGGGCGTCGCGCGTCTCCGCAAGCCCGACGCGATAGCCGTTGTCGCGCAGCGTCCGCGCAAAGCCTGCGAGCCGGCGGCGGGTGCCGAGCGCGGCCATTCACGCCACCTTGCCGAGGAGGCGCTCGCTGACTTCTCGCGTCAGCCGCGCGCGGTCCTCGTGGGTCTTGAGCAAACAAATCATGGTCTCGTAGACCGCTTCCGGCTCCTGGCGGAGGTCGTGCACTTCGAGGCCGGCGAGCGTCGCCGCCCAGTCGAGCGTCTCGGCGACGCCTGGGACCTTGCGCAAATCCTCCTTGCGGACGGCGGCGACCATGCGGGCAATCTGCAAAGCCAGCGTGGTGTCGATGCCCGGCGTGCGCGTGAGGATTATCTTTGCCTCGCGATCGATGTCGGGGAAATCGACGTAGTGATAGAGACAGCGCCGGCGCAGCGCGTCGGACAATTCGCGGGTGCCGTTCGAGGTCAGCACCACGCGCGGGATCGAAGTCGCCTTGATGGTGCCGAGCTCGGGAATGCTGACCTGAAAATCCGAGAGCAGTTCCAAAAGAAACGCCTCGAACTCCTCGTCGGCGCGGTCGACCTCGTCGACCAGCAGCACCGGCGGCGCGACCCTGCGGATGGCGGCGAGCAGCGGCCGTTCCAGCAAATATTTTTCGGAAAAGATGTGCTCTTCGATGGCGTCGGCATCTTCGCCGACGCCCTCGCGGGTTTTGATCGCCAAGAGCTGACGCTGATAGTTCCACTCGTAGAGCGCCGCGTTCTGGTCGAGCCCCTCATAGCATTGCAGCCGGATCAGCTCGGCGCCGTGCACGGCGGCCAGGGCCTTGGCGACCTCAGTCTTGCCGACGCCGGCCTCGCCTTCGAGCAGCAGCGGGCGCTTGAGGAATTCCATCAGCCACAGCGCGGTCGCGATATCGCGGTCGGCGATATAGCCGACGGCGGCCAAGCGATCGGAGATTTCTTCGCGCTTTAGCGTCATGACGTGACCATCACTCACACTCCGTCATGGCCGGGCTTGTCCCGGCCATCCACGTCTTTCTTCTATGTCGAAGTCGTGGATGCCCGGCACAAGGCCGGGCATGACGCATGAGGGGCGGCAGTGCCTCACCCATGCAGCCCGAGCTTCTCCGCCGCCGCCCAGGTGCGCCAATGGTCGTGGGGCATCTGGATGTGGGTCGAGCCGAGGAAGGCGAAGGCGTCGTTGACGGCGTTGGAGAAGCACGGCACGCCGCCGACATTGGGGCTTTCGCCGACGCCTTTGGCGCCGATCGGATGATGCGGCGACGGCGTCGTGGTCCAGTCGGTCTCCCAATGCGGCGTCTCGACCGCGGTGGGGAGGAAATAATCCATCAGCGACGCGGTGGTGACGTTGCCGTCGTCGTCGTAATGGATCTCCTGGCCCATGGCGATGCCGAACGCTTCGGTCAGGCCGCCGTGGATCTGGCCTTCGATGATCATCGGGTTGATGCGGGTGCCGCAATCGTCGAGCGCGTAGAAGCGGCGGACTTTGGTCTGACCGGTATCGACGTCGACATCGACCACGCAAATGTAAGCGCCGAACGGGAAGGTGAAATTCGGCGGATCGTAATAATTGATCGCCTCAAGCCCGGGCTCCATGCCGGGCGGCACCTCGTGGTAGGCCGCCCAGGCGAGCTCGGTCATGGTCTTGAAGCGCTCGGGATTGCCGCGCACCCGGAAGCGATCGACGTCCCATTCCAGATCGTCGTCGTGCACTTCGAGCATGTAGGCGGCGATCATCTGCGCCTTGGCCTTGATCTTGCGGCAGGCCATGGCGGTGGCGGCGCCCGACACCGGCGTCGAGCGCGAGCCGTAGGTGCCGAGTCCATAGGGAGCCGTGTCGGTATTGCCTTCCTCGATCATGATGTTGTCGGCAGGCAAACCGAGCTCGGTGGCGATGATCTGGGCATAGGTGGTCTCGTGGCCCTGCCCTTGCGATTTGGTGCCGAGCCGGCAAATGCCGCTGCCGGTCGGATGGATGCGGATCTCGGCGGAATCGAACATGGCGATGCCGAGAATGTCGCAGGCGCGCGACGGGCCGGCGCCGACGATCTCGGTGAAGAAGGCGACGCCGATGCCCATCACCTCGCGGGTCTCGCCGCGCTTGAACGCCTCGCGCTTTGCCTTCTGCTCGGCGCGCAGCTTCTTGTAATCGACCGTCTCCATCGCCTTGTTCATGGCGGTGTGATAATCGCCGGAATCGTACTGCCAGCCGAACGCCGACGTGTACGGAAACTGCTCGCGCCGGATCAGGTTTTTGATGCGAAACTCCGCGGGATCCATGCCGAGCTTCTGCGCCATGATGTCCATGGCGCGCTCGATGCAATAAGCGGCTTCGGTGACGCGGAACGAGCAGCGATAGGCGACGCCGCCCGGCGCCTTGTTGGTATAGACGCCGTCGACCAGGCAATACGCAGTCGGGAAATCGTAGGAGCCGCTGATGATGCTGAACAGTCCCGCCGGCCACTTGGTGGCGTTGGCGCAGGCATCGAACGCGCCATGGTCGGCGATGGTGTAGCAGCGCATCGCCGTCACCTTGCCATCCTTGGTCGCCGCGATTTCCATGTCCATGTGGAAGTCACGGGCGAACGCAGTGGTCGACAGATTCTCGATGCGGTCCTCGACCCATTTCACCGGGCGGCCGGTGACGATCGAAGCAACAATCGAGCAGATATAGCCCGGATAGGCGCCGACCTTGTTGCCGAAACCGCCACCGATGTCGGGGGCGATGACGTGGATTTTGTGCTCGGGGATCTTTGAGATCAGCGACCCGACCGTGCGAATGACGTGCGGCGCCTGGAACGTGCCCCACAATGTCAGCTCGCCCCTGATCTTGTCGAACGAGGCGACGCATTGACAGGTCTCGAGCGGGCACGGATGCACGCGCGGATACACGATGAACTCCCGGATCGTGACGTCGTCCTTGGCAAAGGCAGCGTCGGTCGCCGCCTTGTCGCCGGCAGCCCATGAGAAGACGTGGTTGTAATGCTTGCGCTTGCCGTGGGCGCCGTCGGTCTTGTCCTTCAAATCCTCGCGGATCATCGGCGCGCCGTCGGTCATCGCTTTCAGCGGATCGACATTGACCGGCAGCGCCTCGTATTCGACCTCGACCAGCTCGACGGCGTCGGCCGCTGCCTCGCGGCTTTCGGCGACCACGAAGGCAACTTCCTGGTTCTGGAACAGCACCTTGCCGTCCGCGAGCACCATCTGCACGTCGCCGGCGAGTGTCGGCATCCAGGCGAGGTTGACGGTTTTTAAAACCTCGGCGGTCAGCACCGCGACGACGCCCGGCACTGCCGCGGCTTTGGTGGTGTCGATCTTCTTGACCCGGGCGTGGCCGTGCGGCGAGCGCACCAGGTCGCCATAGAGCATGCCGGGCAGTTTTAGATCGTCGACGTAATTGCCCTTGCCTTGGGTGAAGCGGACGTCTTCGACGCGCTTTCGCTTGCAGCCCATGCCTTCGAGCTTTTCGGCGCGTTCGGCGGAGGTGGGGGTCATGTCGTTCATTCTGCGGCCTCCTGGAACGGCACGCCGGCAAGTTTCGCGGCGGCATATTGAATGGCTTTGACGATGTTCTGGTAACCCGTGCAGCGGCACAGATTGCCGGAAATGCCGTAGCGGATTTCCTCCTCCGACGGATCCTTGTTTTCCTGGAGGAGCCGGTAGGCGCGCGTGATCATTCCCGGCGTGCAGAAGCCGCATTGCAGGCCATGCATCTCGCGAAAGCCTTCCTGCAGCGCATGCAGCGTACCGTCGGCATTCGCCATGCCTTCGATGGTGCGGATATCGGCGCCGTCGGCCTGCACTGCGAACATGGTGCAGCTTTTGACCGACTTGCCGTCGAGATCGACGGTGCAGGCGCCGCAATGGCTGGTCTCGCAGCCGATATGCGGGCCGGTGAGCATCAACTGCTCGCGCAGGAAGTAAATGAGCAGGGTGCGCGGCTCGACCAGCTCTTCGACGGCCTTGCCGTTCACCGTCATCTTGATGTGGGATTTGGCCATTTTTCTCTCCCCTAGCCGCGGGCTTTTGCTTTGGCGCGCCCGAGCGCGCGGGTGAGCATCACGCCGGCCATCTTGGTGCGGTAATGCGCCGGCCCGCGTGCATCGCTCGCCGGCGCGGTGATGGCTTCGGCCGCGGCCACGGCTTTCTTGACCGTCGCGGCATCGAGCGTCGAGCCGACGAGGATTTTCGCCGCCTCCTCCGCCCACAGCGGCGTCTCGGCGACATTGGTCAGCCCGATCGAGCAGCTGGCGACCTTGCCGCCGCTCATGGTCAGCACCACGGCCGCGGCGGCGGTGGCGTAATCGCCGATCTTGCGCTTGAGCTTTTCGTAAGCCGAGCCGTGTCCGGCGGGCGGCACCGGAATGCGCACCGCGGTGAGCACGTCGCCCGCTTCCAGCGCGGTGAAATAGGCGCTTTGGTAAAATTCGCGCGCGGCGATGCGCCGTTCGCCGGCTTTGCCGGTGACGTGATAGGTGGCGTTAAGGCACAGCATCACCGCCGGCATGTCGTTGCCGGGGTCGCCGTTGGCGACATTGCCGCCGAGCGTGCCGACATAGCGGACCTGAGGATCGGCGATCAGCAGCGAGGTCTCGCGCAGGATCGGGATTTTCGTGCCGAGCAGATCGGAGCCGATCAGATCGTGCTGGGTCGTCATGGCGCCGATGACGATGTCATTTCCATCTGAGCGGATGCCTTTGAGGTCGGCAATGCCCGCCAGATCGACCAGATGCGCCGGCTCCGCCAGCCGCAGCTTCATCATCGGAATGAGGCTGTGGCCGCCGGCGAGCGCCCGGCCGTCGTCGCCCAATTTTGCGAGGAGGCCAACGGCTTCGGCAACAGATGATGGGCGATGATAGCTAAAGGACCCAGGTATCACGGGCATCCTCCCTTGCGCTTCTATCCGGCCGAAGTCGTCACGACGACCGCGTGGGCGCCAATACCGATTGCGTCTTTAAACAGGAAATGATCGCGCGTTGTGCGCCGCAGCAGCAAGCGCCGCTGCACCGGCGCATGGCGCGGCGCACGAAACGTCGCGCTTTTGCACCAATGGCGGCGCGCTTGCACGAATTGCGTCAGAATGCCTGACGTAATGGCCCGGCCGACGGAGACTTTTATCGCGCTGCAAAATGATGGCGGCGGCGCAGTCCGGGATCGTCGCCGGTCAGCGCCGCGACCCGCGATTTGAGCCAGCCGATCCGGCTCCGGCTCACCGGCACCGCATATTCCTGTCCCGCATCCATCTCGACCATCTCGTTGTCGCCGGAGCGCTTGTAGCCGACCACCCGCTCGATATTGACGATGTGGCTGCGATGGATGCGCACGAAGCGATCCTTATCGAGGCGCTGCTCGACGTCGCCGATGGCGAGCGGACAGAACAGCTTGTCGCTGCCGTTGAAGATATAGGTGTAATGCGCATTGGCATGGATGGCGACCACATCGTCCACGGCAAAGAAATGCGTGCCGCCGTCGCGTTCGATGGGAAGATGGCGGGCAAAGCGCCGCGGCGCGCCGGCGCCGCCGAGCGGCGCAAAAGTGCCGCGGCCGAATTCAGGATTGGCGTCGTGGCCGTTGCCGCCGGAATTCTGCGCTGCGGTCGCGGCCGCAACCGTCGCCGGCGCCGTTGTTGCAATCGGAGCGCTGCCGACGACCAGAATCGGATTCGCCGCCGCGCGCGCCGGATCGGGCACCAGGATCAACAAAAATATTCCCGACAGACAGAACGCCACGACGGCAACGATGATGGCAAGGAGATCCGTCGACAGCGCCGGCGCGCCTGCTGACGGCGCAGCAAACGGCAACAGCGTCAGGCCTTCCATCGCTGTGTAGTGCATGCCGGACACGGCGATACCGAAGGCAATCGCGGAGAGGATCAGCGGCGGCCGGCCGCCGCGGCCGGTGGCGAGCCACAGCGCCAAGCCGGACGCCGCGATGGCGATCGCCATGCTGGCGGCGACGAAATAGCGGTCATGGACCATATAGGCGCTGGCGCTGAGCGCGCTCATGCCAATGTAATGCATGGTGAAAATGCCACCGCCCATCAGGCACGCCGACAGCGTCAGGCGCAGCAATGTCAGCGGCCCGGAACTGGTGGCGTAGACCGCAGCGCCGACCACGATGACGCAAACCAAAAACGACAGCAGCGTCGGGAACACCAGATAATCGACCTGGAACGGCATGCGCGCCGCCAGCATGCCGACGAAATGCATGGTCCAGATCGCGACCGCCAGCGAGAACGCGGCGCCAGCCAGCAGCAGGCGGCGCCGCATGCCGGCCGCCTGCCCGATCTGCACCGCCAGACTCAGACCCACATAGGCGCCCTGGATCGCCATCACGATCGAGAGCAGGACAAGCCAGGTCTCATAAGTGACTGGCATTGCCGGTGTTCCTTCGCCAGGACACGACGCAAACCCATTCGCCAATGGGTTTCTGCAGCCATTATAGCAGCCATTATAGATGAGTTTGCGCCCGCGGCGACTCCAGGCCGGTCAGCGTCGTGATTGCACCGAGACCGATATATCGAAGATCGCCGTAACCGCTCGCCAGGCAGGGGCGCGGCGGCGGTGGGCACGGGATATTTGTGACAAACATTTTCCGCTCGACCGTGGCCGAAGGGTCACAGCCAGGACGGTTCCGCCGTGTTAGGTTGCACTCAATTCAGCCCCGCTCCTCCCGCGGGGACCAAATGGGCCGCTCTCGCGAGCGGCCCTTTTTTGTGCTCAGGCGCATTCGATGGCTGCGCTTCCGGCGCAGCCTAAGAGCCGATGCGGGGCCGAATGAGCGGCGCGAACTGCCGCTCAGGACCTCACGATCCTTGGATTGGGTGTGGGTGGTGGCGGTGATAGTACCTCGGCGGCGGTGGGGGCGGAGGCGGCGGCGGGACGTAACGCAACCACACGGCACCGTTGTCGAACTGGATGCGCAGCCCATCCGGAGTGAAAATGGCGCCTTCGTTATAGTAGTCCGCCCAGAAGTGACCGGGATAATCGATCCAGGCGCGGGACGGTGCGCCCACCTCGTTGACGAGGTTGAGCTCATACCCGTTCTGGGTGATGTTCGCCAAACCCGGCCCTTGGCAGTTTTGCACGCACTGATATGGACCCGTCAGCATCTCCTGGGCCGACGCGCCGGTCGCCGCCAGGACGCTGAAGGCAAACACGGCACCTAACATCTTTTTCATGTCACACACCTCTTTGACGCCTACGCGATACGATGGTCGCTCTTGAATCCCGAAACTTCCCGGATTTTATGACCCCGGTAAGACAAGGCAATATTGGCCTTGGGTCCAAGGTTAACGGCATTTAGGACCGCGGCGACGTGACCCCGCTCTCATGGCGGCCATGCAAGGCCGCCGGGGCGCTACGCGGCCTCTTCGCCGGGGCCAGATTTCACGGTATTCTCGCCAGCGATTGCGCTCAAGGGAGAAGCCCGATGGACATGAGCATTGGCATGCTCGATCACTACAATGTGTCGACCCGCAAGCTGAAAGAGACCGTGCAGTTCTACGAGGACGTGCTGGGCTTCAAGAACGGCCCGCGTCCGGCGTTCGACTTCCCCGGCGCCTGGCTCTACAGCGGCAGCCAGCCGGTGCTGCACCTCAACGATATTGCGCACACCGACCGCAAGCAGCCTGCCGATTCCGGCGTCATCGACCATGTCGCCTTCGGCAGCCGCGGTTTCGAGGCGACGAAAAAGCATCTTTCCGGCAAGGCCGTGCCCTACCGCGTCAACCAGGTGCCCAACAGCACCCGCTGGCAGATCTTTTTCCGCGATCCCAACAACGTCGAGATCGAGCTCAATTTCGAGACCAAGAACGAGATCGCCGCCTGAGTCTTCCCAGCCTAGCCTGGGCTACTGCAGCGCCTCACCGTGCTGGGATTACGTCCAGTCCCTCGAATTCGCTTTCCTTGCTGACCCGTAGCGGCACGAACAGCTCGATTGTTTTGAGGAGGACGAACGTCGCGACGCCCGACCATGCGATGGTCGCCGCGATCCCGGCGAGTTGGATCAGAAGCTGCGCGGGATTGCCGTCGATAAGGCCGGAAACGCCGGCGGGATTTTCTGCGTTGACCGATACCGCCGCGGTCGCAAACACGCCGGTCAGGAGCGTGCCGACCGCGCCGCCAATGCCGTGCACGCCGAATACGTCGAGAGAATCGTCGTAGCCCAGCGCTTGCTTGAGCTTGGTGCAGGCCCAGAAACAAATGGCGCCGGCGATGATGCCGATGACGATGCCATGCCATGACAGCACGTAACCCGAAGCCGGCGTGATCGTACCAAGACCGGCGACCGCGCCCGAGATCATGCCGAGTACGGAAGGCTTACCGCGCGTCCACCATTCGAGCAGCATCCAGGTCAAGGCGCCGGCGGACGCCGCGAGATGCGTCGCCACGATGGCGAACACGGCGCGCGAGCCTGCAGTCAATGCCGAGCCGCCGTTGAAGCCAAACCAGCCGACCCAAAGCAAGCCGGTCCCGATCACCGCCAGTGACAGATCGTGGGGCGACAGGTTTTCGCTGCCATAGCCGTAACGTTTTCCGATCACGCAGGCGGCGACAAGTCCTGCTACGCCGGCATTGAGATGGACCACCGTGCCGCCGGCGAAATCGAGCATGCCCAAATTCATCAGCCAGCCATTGCCCCATACCGAGTGGGCGATCGGCACATAGACGACGGGCAACCACAAGGTCGCGAAACAGACGAAGGCGGAAAACCGCATGCGATCTACGACCGATCCCGCGACCAGCGCGACGGTGATCACCGCGAACGTCATCTGGTAGGCGGCAAACAAGATTTCCGGAATGTTTCGGGCGAGCGGCGACGTTGTATCCGTGCCGATATCGCGAAGAAAAACACGATCGAGCGTACCGATGAATGCGCCGTCGCCGGTGAAAGCCAAGCTGTAGCAGGCGGCCACCCAAAGCAGCGAACCGACGCATACGCACAACAGGATTTGCGCCATGGTCGCGAGCACATTCTTCTTGCGAACCATGCCGCAGTAGAACAAGGCGAGCCCGGGAATGCTCATCGTCAGCACGAGCGCCGTCGCGGAGATCATCCAGGCGGTGTCGGCGGCATTGATCGCGGGTGCCGAGGCGTCGGCGAAAGCTGCCGAGGCGCCGAGCGGCATCGCCGCCGCTGCCGCGCTCCATGCGGCGCTCCATCGTCGCAACGTCATCGTCATCGATTTCCCCCGTGTTGCGACGCTGCCGGGCGCCGAAAAACTGCCTTGCCGTCGCGAAAACTGTCGTCGTTGCGGATCTCAGAGCGCCTGCGCGTCGGTTTCCCCGGTCCGAATGCGCACCGCGTGCTCGATCGTCGTCACGAAAATCTTGCCGTCGCCGATCTGACCGGTATTGGCGACGGTGCGGATGGTCTCGATCACCTGCTCGGCCTGGGGGTCGTCGACCACGACTTCGATGCGGAGCTTGGGAAGGAAGTCCACCGTGTACTCGGCGCCGCGATAAATCTCGGTATGGCCTTTCTGGCGGCCGTAGCCCTTTGCTTCGATCACGGTCATGCCGTTGACGCCCACATGGCCCAGGGCCTCGCGAACTTCGTCAAGCTTGGACGGTTTGATGACGGCGATGATCAATTTCATTCGTTTGTCCCGGTGATGCGGCTCAGACGAGCCTCAGATGGTCAGCGCGGATGCCTGCCCGGCATCCAGAGTCCGAGGAAACTGCTCATGCCGTAGGCATGAGGCCCAAAAATTAAGCGCTAAGTCCTGTGCGCGGCAAAAGCAAGCCCGTGCCACGCCAATCCACTGCCGCGGGCGCGAGAGAGACCAAGAACGAGATGGCGGTCTGAATTTCCGGCCTAGCCCTCTGCGGGAACGACCGGCAGCAGCACATGCGACGGGTGCTTGCGGTCATGAAAGACCTGGTGCAGCACCGTCTTGCTCGAGCAGATGTGATACGGGACGTATTCGGCGTTGGTGGCGCCGGCGACGCCGGTCGGCAGATCGAGACAGGTGACGTCGAGGCAGATGCGGTGGCCTTGGCGAAACAAATTCGCGGTCGCCATCACTTCGATCTGATATTCCTCGATCGCGCCCGGCGTCACCGGCTTTTGCGCTTCGCGGGTCAGCGGATGCCACGGCCACCACGGCTTTGAGCGCTTGGCATCGAGCGCGCGGTGCGAAGCTTTGAGCCAGCCGCGGGTGATCTCGCGCTCGTGGAGATTTTTCGGCACCTCGCGCTCGCCTTCGCGCACGCTCATCACCGAAACATCGGGGCCGACGTCTTTCAAAATCACGATCCAGTTGGTGTCGTCCTGGTCGATCGCGGCGTAGAGCGTGACGACGATCGGGCCGGCGACCAGCACGTCGTGCGGCAGCGGGTCCGTCAAGTAGCGCAGGCGCTGGATCGTGGTGGTCTGCGACGGCGGCATCTGTACGAAGGCGTCCGGCGGCTGGGTTTCGGTCGCGCTCGACGGCTCGGGCAGATCGGGCGTCAACCGCTCCCAGCTGGAGAGATAAAGCTTGGTCCATTTCGCGTCGGGCGGCGGCCAGTTGTTGGCGGTGCGCCATTCGTTGGCGCCCATCACCCAATAGCGCACCGGCTTTTCGTCCATGACGCCGGTGTTCATGCCCTTGAGCCAGAAATCGTGCCAGCGCAGCACCTCGTTGTGGAAGCTGTGATAGGGCCGCTCCAGATGCGCCGGGCCGGCGAGCAAAAGCTTCTTCGGCGCCCTGATGTTGCGGAACCAGTGCTGGCAGCCGTTCAAATGGGTCTTGTAGGTGTAGCCGTACCAGCCGGAGCCGGTATAGGTCGGCACCTTGATGTCGGCGAATTCCCCTTCGCTCTTCTTCACCGCGGCTTCTGAGTCGTACGGATCGACCAGCACATTGTAATACGGCGGCATGTGCTGGCCTTTTTGCGCGATCAGATTGTAAACGTGCGGATACATCTTGTAGTCGGGATTGTTGATTGCCTCTTGCCACATCGCCTCGCGCTCCGGCGGCAGCGGGCCGGGCGGGCCCTTGTGCTGATGCATCGCCGAAAAATGACCGACCAGATAGCGGAACAGATGGATGACGCCGCCGGGATATTCGTCGCGGAAGCCGCCGAGCTCGCCATAGGCGCCGCGCGAGTCGAACGGAAAGATGGCGCGCAGATGCGGCGGCTGCTTCTTGGCGACCGCAAGCTGTTCGGCGCCGAAGCCGGAAATGCCGACCATGCCGACGTTGCCGTCGCACCACGGCTGCACCGCGATCCACTCGATCAGATCGTAGCAATCCCATTCGCGCGAGCCGCCGCCTTCCGACTTGCCGACGCCGCGCGGCGAGCCGATGACATGGACATAGCCGCGCGAGACGAAGAATTTGGTGTCGCCGGCCTCCATCGGTCCGGTCCACAGCGGCGACCACGCCGGCTGCGGCGGCAGCGCCGCCGCCATGTCGGGGCCTTGAAAGTCCTTGTTGTAGATGGCGAAGGCGAGCAGCGCCGGAAATTTGCCCGGCGCCTCGGGGCGGTAGACGTCGACGCAGATTTTGATGCCGTCGCGCATCGGCACCATGACGTCCATGTCGCGTGCGATCGCAGCGATCGTCGGCTCGCGGTTGTAACTCGATCCCGGATTTTCCGCCGATTGCAGCAACGGCCGCGACGATTCACCGTTCACGATGTCCCCTCCCCTGGCGAGCCGCGCCCACGGTTTTTGCGCTTGGCAAATGCGAGGCATCATCGTTTAGTGCGCCGGAACTCGCCAAGCAAGCGACACGGGAGGAATGATTATGGAACTGAGGTCGACCCGCCGGATCGTCACCGGCCACGATGCGCAGGGCAAGGCCGTTGCGCTCTACGATGCGCCGCTGAAGGCGATCCAGCGCAGCGCCGGCGGTAATGGCATGACGCTATGCTGGGTGACGAGCGAATTTCCCGTCGACATGGCGAGCGCAGCCGACCGCGCCCAGACCAAGGTCGGCGTGCCGCCGCCCGACAACGGCACCATCTTCCGCATCGTCGATTTCGCGCCGACCCCGACCGGCGGTTACGGCGCCGTCGATCATCACCAGATCCTGATCAACATGGGCATCGATCCGGCGACCCAAGGCTATGCGCGGCACGAGAATACTCACCGCACCCGCACCATCGATTACGCCATCGTGCTCGAAGGCGAGATCGACATGCTGCTCGACGACACCGAGGTCCACGTCAAGGCCGGCGACATCCTAGTGCAGCAGGGCACCAACCACGCCTGGGTCAACAATTCGGGCAAGCCGTGCCGCATCGCCTTCATCCTGATCGACGGCAAGACGCCGCCAGCGTGGTCGCAGGGCTGGACGAAAAAATAGGTCCGGCGGCATCATTCCCGAATTGTCATGCTCCGCGAAGGCGGAGCATCCAGTAATCGTCGCCGTGCGGTGATTACTGGATCATCCGCTTGCGCGGATGATGACAGACATGAGCCGGTGCTTGCGCGGTTGGTGTTATTCCGCCGCAACCTGGTGCCGATGCAGCAACGGCACGACACTCGCTCGCTCGCCCGAAAGCGCGATCAGCGCGTGGTTCTCCGGCACCGCGATCCAGTTTTCGCCCTGGTCGATCGGTTCGGACACGATCAGGAGGCCGGCATCCGATTCCCGGTAATACAGCGTGTTGGCCTTGTCGTTCACCGCATAGCGGAACGCGTAGAGATCGCGCCCGTTCGACAGCGCCGCGGTGACGCGCAGGCGGTCGGCCGGCTTGGCCTGGTTGACGAAGTCGGTGAGTTTTTGCAGCACGCTTTCCGTCGCCGCCAGCGGATGTTCGATGCCGGCGCCCATGATGGCAAGGAAAATCGCTTCGGTGTCGGTGGTGCCATTGCGCTGCGGGTAAAGCTGATCCGGGATCAGTCCCTCGACCTTGCGGCGCAGCCGGCTCCAATTGCCGACGAAGCCGTTGTGCATGAACAGCCACTGCCCGCAGGCAAAGGGATGGCAATTGACGCGGGTGATCGCGGTACCGGTCGCGGCACGGACGTGGGCGAAGAACAGATGCGATTGCAGGTGCCGGCACAGGTAGCGCAAATTCTCGTCCGACCAGGCCGGCCTGATCTCGCGGTATAGGCCCGGCTCCGGATGGGTGCCGTACCAGCCGAGCCCAAAGCCGTCGCCGTTGACGCTCGCGGTCGCCTCGAGCGCGTGGATGCTCTGGGAAATCAACGAATGATCCGGCTCGGTAACGTAATGTTCGAGCGCGGTCATCTCTCCGCGATAGGCGATCCAGCGGCACATTTGGCCTTACCTAGCCGTCAAGCCACCAAGGTGGTGTCCCGAATCCATCGCGCCACCTTATGGAGTGCAATATCGGCGCCTTCGTGTTCATTTTCAGTAAAAATCTTCACCTGGGCCTCGGCCGAGGTGCCCTCGGCGGCGATCTGCCGGCAGTGCTCGACCTCCCCGGCGCAGCCGAGTGCCACAGCGTCGGCGGCGACCAGGTCCAGCACCCGGTCCAATAGCTCGCCGACCGCGACCGCGCCCGAGCGGCTGGCAAAGGTGCCGCTGACGCCGTAGCGCTGGGCCCGCCATTTGTTCTCCACCGCAATGGAACGGTCGACCACGTCAAGGCCCGCGTTGTGCCCGGTATCGACGTAGAGGTGACGCGCCAGGACGCGATAGAGCGCGGCCAGCGCGATGGCGTCGTCGAGCCGGGTGCAGCAGTCCGGCGCCCGCAGCTCCAAGGTCGGATATTTCAGCGACGGCCGGATCGCCCACCACAGATGGCTGGCGTCCTTGATGGCGCCGGAGCGCATCATCGCCGCGACATATTCTTCGTAGTCGCCGTTGCCACGGAACAGCTCCGGCAGCCCGGTGCGCGGCAGTTCATCGTAAGCGGCGAGCCGGTAGCCTTTCAGCCCGGTGGCGCGGCCCTGCCAGAACGGCGACGAGGTCGACAGAGCGATGAACAGCGGCAGGTAGGGCAGCATCCGCGTCATCACGTCGACCCGGCGCGCCGGATCGGGAAACTCGACGTGGACATGCATGCCGCACAGCATATTGCGCTGGCCGATCATCTGCAGCACATCCATGACATGGGTGTAGCGGTCCTTGGGCGACTGCACTGCGTCGGGCCAGCGCGCCGACGGATGGGTGCCGCAGGCAAGAATGGTCAGGCCGTGCTCGGCGGCGGCCGCCGCCACGTTCCGGCGCAGCCGCATGAGCTCGGTGCGCGCCTCGCCGACCTCGTTGTGCGGTTCGGTCGCAACCTCGATCTGGGCCTGGAGAAACTCGCGGCCGATGCGTCCCGCATTGCCGCACCCGGCAAGCTGAAACAGCGCTTCCGGCGTCTCCTGCGGCACCAGCAGAGTGTGCGCATCGGACAGAAAATATTCCTCCTCGATGCCGAATTGAAACAGATCGTCCGGCGCGAAGACGCGTGCGCGCTCCGGCGGCACCAGGGTGCGGATGCGGAAACGTCGCTCGTGAGGATCGAATCTGAATTCCATTTTGGTCAAATCCCATTTTCGATTCGTTGGGTTTGCAGCCAGCACTCGAGAACTGCGATTTGCCAAAGCTTTGAGTGACCCTTGGGCGTCAGTTCGCCTGCGGGATCGGCTAACAGCCGATCAACATAGGCGCGGTTGAACAAGCCGCGCTGCCGCGCCACCGGCGCGTCGAGCACGTCGTGGACGAAATCGTAGAACGGCCCGCGCAGATATTTCAGCGCCGGCACCGGGAAATAGCCCTTCGGCCGGTCGATCACCGCGTCGGGAACGAGGCCGCGGCAGGCTTCCTTGAGAATGTATTTGCCGCCGTCGCGCACCTTGAGCTCGGCTGGGATTCGCGCCGCCAGCTCCACCACCTCGTGATCGAGGAACGGCACCCGGGTTTCCAGCCCCCAGGCCATGGCCATGTTGTCGACGCGCTTGACCGGATCGTCGACCATCATGATTTGCGTATCGAGCTGCAGCGTCTTGTCGATCGCGCTTGCGCTGCGGCAGGAGGCGAAGAATTTCTCGACGAATTCGCGGCTATAGTCACCGTTCATCAGCGCCGGCGCCAATGCTTGTCCCATCTCATCATGGTCGCGATCGAAATAGACCCGCGTGTAATCGGCGGCCGGATCGTTCGATTGCATCAGCGTCGGATACCAGTGATAGCCGCCGAAAATCTCATCGGCGCCCTGACCGCTTTGCGCGACTTTCACGTGCTTTGCGACTTGCTGTGACAGCAAATAGAAGCCGACCGCATCGTGGCTCATCATCGGCTCGGACATCGCAGCGATCGTACCCGGCAGCGCGTCGATGGCCCGCGACGAGTCGACGGCAATCCGCTCGTGGCGGGTGGCAAAGCGCCGCGCGATCAGATCGGAATAGTAAAACTCGTCGCCCTTGAGCTCGCCGACGGTCTCGAAACCGACGGAGAAAGTCCGCAAATCGTTCTGGCCCTGGGCCGCGAGCAAGGCGACGATGATCGAGCTGTCGAGCCCGCCCGACAGCAGCACGCCGACCGGAACGTCGGCGACGCGCCGCCGCTCCACCGCACGACCGAAGGTGAACCGGATCGCGTCCTGCCAATCCGCTTCGGTCATACTGCGATCTTGCGATCGCGGACCGACTTCAAGCTGCCAGTAGGTCTCCTCTCGGCGGCGGCCGTCAGGCTCGATGGTGCAGATCGTCGCCGCCGGCAGCTTTTTCACGCCCTTGAGAATGGTCAGCGGCGCCGGCACGACGGCGTGCAGGCTCATGTAATGGTGCAACGCCGCCGGATCGATGCTGGTATCGACATCGCCGGCAGCGAGCAGCGCCGGCAGGGTCGAGGCAAATCTGAACGAGCCGGCGCGCTCGGTGTAAAAAAGCGGCTTGATGCCGAGCCTGTCGCGCGCCAGTACGACGCGGCCGGAATTCCGCTCCCAGATCGCGAACGCGAACATGCCGCAAAAGCGCTCGACGCAACGTGGGCCCCATTCGGCATAGGCCTTGAGGATGACTTCGGTGTCGCCCTCCGAGAAAAAGCGATAGCCCTTGGCCGCGAGCGCACTGCGCAACTGCCGATAATTATAGATGCAGCCGTTGAACACGATGGCGAGGCCGAGCTGCGGATCGACCATCGGCTGCTGCGACGCGGCGGCGAGATCGATGATGCTCAACCGCCGGTGGCCAAAAGCGACGCGATCCTGCATGAAGGCGCCGCCCGCGTCGGGACCGCGTGCGTGCATTCGCTCCGTCATGGCTGCAATACAGCCGCCGGCGGCGCTTCCATCGAAGGTCACTTCACCGCAAATGCCGCACATTTTTCTTCTGGTCCGGAACGGTGCCCCACGCGAAAACGCCTGTCCGGCGCCGCATCCATTAACGCTTACGAGGTTGGGCTGGTTCCGCTGTCGCTCCGGCGAGCGATTCGGCGTTACGACGGACTTGAAAAGCGCAGTCAAAACCGGTTGTTGAAAGGCGGCGCCAAATTTGGCGCAAAAAGGTGCAGCCAAGAAGGTGGCGCAAATGGGCGCACGTGACGGCAAAAGCTATATTTCCGGGCTGAGGGCGCATCCGCGCGATGTTTGGATCGCCGGCCGCAAAGTCGGCGATGTCACGGCCGATCCGGCGTTTCGCCGCCCGGTGGCGGCGATGGCGCGGCTCTACGACTGCCAGGCCGACCCCGCGCTGCATTCGACGATGACCTATCTGCCCGACGACGGCGACGGACCGGCCGGCGTGTC
>JBEKKM010000037.1:0-32379 GCA_050010715.1 Xanthobacteraceae bacterium
TCGAGCGAGTTGCGCAGCGCCACCGACCCGGGCGTGGCCGTGGTGACGGGCGACAGATCGAGGACGGAAAGCGGGACCACGCGGAATTGCTTCTATTTCAAGGATTATGCCGAACGTGTCAGTCTATGTGGCCTGAGCACGCGGCGCTATCAATGCCGTACCGCAATTTGGCCGGCGCTCATTGGTTCGGCGGCGGCACGAACGGGCCGCCGACGCCTGATGGCCGGCTGGCGGGTTGAACGGTCGCACGGGCCTGGCGCGCGCGTTGCGGCTTGGCGGCAACGCGGCTTGGCGGCGGGACGAAGGGACCGCCGATACCGGACGGTTGGCTGCCGGGTAGAACCGCCACACGGGCTTGACGCGCGCGTTGCGCCTTCGCGGCAATGCGGTGCCGGTGGGCGGCCTTATGGTGCGCCTCGACGGGAGGTTCTGTCTCGGCTTGGGGCTCCGCCTCGGCAGGAGACGCAGCCACGGTCGCCGTGGTGTCCGGCTTGGTATCCGGATTGGGCTCTTGGACGACTTGTTCCGTGGGCGCGGCAGGTTCGGCGGGGGTAGTCTGCTCCGCTGGCGGCGGCTCGGCGGCCGCAGTGTCTGATGACGTCGCGGGTGGTGGTTCATTCGGCGCGGCAGCGGCTTCGTCCTGCTTCGGTTCGGGAGCTTGCGCGACCGTCGGTTGCTCGGGCGCCGGCTGGTCCGGTTCGGCAGCGTCGGTTTCAGGAGCGGTCGCCGCAGTGCTCGCAGTCGCGCTCGGGGCGCTATCCTCGTGATCGGGCTGTGGCGGTGCCGCTGTCGCGGGAGCGCCGGCGGGCTCGGTCTGGTTCACCGGGAAACGGACGCCGAATGAATCGGCCGCCGCCGGCATCGCGGCGAGTGGCGGCGGATTGCCGGCAGCGAGCTGCAGCGGCGCGGCGCCGGTTGCGAGACGGCTCAAGGGCTCGTGGTTGACGCGGAAAGCGGCAAACAAGGCGAAGCCGCAACTCAGTGCGACGACCGAGGCAACCACAGCCGCGATCAAAAGCCGGACACTGGGAAACATTCGACCTCGCATTACAGCCGCGCGCGATCTCGGGCGAAGCACGCGTCACTAGGATGCAGATCATCGCGAGGGCAGATGGCGCCGCATCGACGCCGGCGTACAGACCGGCGTCCAACGGGTGCAACACTAACTGAGTCGGCGGTATTTCAATGCAAAAAAAGCAAAGAAAAATCCGGCCGGCGCTAGAGCCTAAATCACTTCAGATTGAAGCGATTTACACTCTAGCGTCGGCCGAACCAGTGAATCGGATTGTTTAGCGCGTGACGGTGTTTTGCGCCGAGGCCGAAGCCGGCGCCGAGCCGGGCAACACCACGACGCGGGTGCCGACGGTGACCCGGCTGAACAGGTCCTCGACGTCCTCATTGGTCAGCCTGATGCAGCCCGAGGACACGAAGGTGCCGATGGTCGACGGCTGGTTGGTGCCGTGGATGCGATAGACCGTATTGCCGAGATACATGGCGCGCGCGCCGAGCGGATTGGTGTCGCCGCCGGCCATGAAGCGCGGCAGGTAGGGCTGGCGCTCGATCATCTCCTTCGGCGGGAACCAGTCCGGCCACTCCTTCATGCGGGTGATGCGCTCGGCACCCGCCCAGGTGAAACCCTCGCGGCCGACGCCTACGCCGTAGCGCATCGCCTTATTGTTGCCGAGCACCAGGTAAAGGTAGGTGTTCGGCGTATCGATGACGATGGTGCCGGCCGGCTCGCGGGTGACGTAATCGACCAGCTGGCGGCGGAACTGCGGCGGCAATTCCTTGCGCGGTCCGGTCTCGGGCTGCTCGTCGGGCGGCAGCGCGGCAATGACCGCGTCGCGGTTTTGTTGCGCGGCCGCGGGCGGCGGCGCATAGGTCGGCGCGCGCACCGTGCCGGTGACATCCTCGGATCCGGGGCCGCCCGAGACATCGGCTGGCGGCCGCTGAAAGCCTTCGACAATCGGTGCCGGCTGCGGCGGCAATTCGCTGTACGAACCGGGATAGACGCGGGCTGCCGGCGGCGGCGGGTACGGCACGTAGGGGCCGCCGACCGCGTCGTTTTCATCGTCGCGCGGATCGTAGATCGCGCCGGGCGGCGGCAAGGGCGGGGCCGCATACCCCGGCTGCGCATAGGGCGGCGGGTAACCCGGCGGCGGCGGCGGATAATACTGCGCCGCGGCAATGCCGACGGAACCGGCAAGGGCAAACGCTATGACGACAACACTGAGGCTTGAACGCAAGGCAGACCCCCCGAGGCAAATCCCCAAAATGACACCGTATCTCTAGCGGCGACCTTGGCAGAAGATGGGGCAGGAAAAAGGCAACAAAGCAGCAGACGACGGGGCGCAGCAGCGGCGAGAGGGCGCAGGGGCGGTTTCAACGCCAATAGCGTAAATCAAACACTAACGATTTGGGTCCGACCGCAAGGCTGCTACCATGCGCAAGGCTGCTACCATGCTAATGAACGCCGGGATTCACAAGGCGCGACCAGAGTTCTTGGAGAGATTGACGTGAAGCGCTTTGCCCGCGGCGCGAGGGCTCTAGGCCTGATGCCTGCTTGCCTGATCCTTGCTTGCCTTACCCCTTCGGCTCCGGTGCGCGCCCAAAATCAGGCCGCCGACGACCTCAAGGGCAAGATTTTCGATGCGCGCATGGCGAAGCAGACCTTCGCCGCCGGATTGAAATTCTGCAACGAACTCGACGGCAAGCATTTTTATTTCCAGGCGCGCGATCGCGTCCTCGATCTGGAGGAATATCACCGGTCCCTGGAAAACCTGGCCAAGCAACAGGTCTTCAATCCCGAGAAGCATCGGCCGTGGACCGAACAGGACGCCACCGAACGCTGGGACCAGGTGCAAAAACAGGCGGCCAGCGACCAAGCCAATTGCCAGCTCGTGGCGAGCCTGCCGGCGCTCGAGAAACAACTCGATGAGCTGGAAAAAAACCCGCCGACGGCCGAGAAGAAAAACTGACCCGGCTGCGCTCGCTTCGCCAGCATCGGCGCGGTACATTTACGGATATTGCGGCCGCGCTTTCTCGGCTACAAGGAAGCGAACGATCTCGTGCCGCGAACGAGGGAATTTGAGATGCCGTCCTTGAGCGACTGGAAGGTGCCGGCCTCCGCGCAACCGAAGCCGGAAGATTACGGCTACGACCTCGAACACGCTTTCAATGCGGTGGTGGGGCTGCGCGCCATCATTCCGGGCGACGCTTACACCGCGGAGACGCTGGGCACCGAGCGCGCCGGCAACGGCGTGTTCATTCGCGGCAACGGCTTGGTGCTGACCATCGGCTACCTGATCACGGAAGCCGAGACGATCTGGCTTAGTCTCAACGATGGCCGCTCCGTGCCCGGCCACGTGTTGGGCTACGACCAGGAGACCGGCTTCGGTCTGGTTCAGGCGCTCGCCAAGCTCGACATGCCGGCGCTCGAAATCGGCCAATCCGCCGCCGCCGCGATCGGCGAGCGCGTCGTGGTCGCCGGCGCCGGCGGCCGACAGCGTTCCGTCGCCGCCCGCATCGTCGCCAAGCAGGAATTCGCCGGTTACTGGGAATACGTGCTCGACGAGGCGATCTTCACCGCGCCCGCGCATCCGAACTGGGGCGGCACCGCGCTGATCGGGCCGGCCGGCGATCTCCTCGGCATCGGCTCGCTGCAGCTGCAGCACGCCGTCGAGAAGGGCCAGGCGCAGAACATCAACATGATCGTGCCGATCGACCTGCTCAATCCGATCCTCGACGACCTGATGAAATTCGGCCGGCGCAATGCGCCGCCGCGGCCGTGGCTCGGGCTTTACGCCACCGAAGTCGAAAACCGCCTCGTCATCGTCGGTCTTGCCGACAAGGGGCCGGCGAAGAAAGCCGACTTGCGCACCGGCGACATCGTGCTCTCGGTCGCCGGCAAGGAAGTGCGCGACCTGGCGAGCTTCTTCCGCCGCGTCTGGGCGCAAGGCGAAGCCGGCGTCGACGTCCCGGTCTCGATCTACCGCGACGGCGACACCATGGACGTGCGGGTCAAATCGAGCGAGCGTAATCGGTTCCTCAAGGGGCCGAGCTTGCATTAGACGATAAACGTTTTCCGCTCATCGAACAACGCCCGTAACCCCTCACGATAAGTCGGATAGCGCAAGCTGACGCCGAGGTCGCGTTTGAGCTTTTCGTTCTTCACCCGGCGGCATTCCTGCCAAAAACTCAGCGCCATCGGCGACATCGAGGGCGCTACTTGCTCGAACGGAATTTCCGGCGGCGGCTCGACGGCCAAGAGCTGTGCGGCGAAGACGATCGGATCGGCGGGCGGCGTCGGCTCGTCGTCGACGACGTTGAAAATTCCCGAGGCCCGGTGCGCGAAGGCGGCGTCGATCGTTTGGGCGATGTCGCCGACATGAATGCGGTTGAAGACCTGACCGGGTTTGATGATGCGGCGGCCTTTTCCGCTCGCGATTTGCACCAGCGCATTCTGTCCGG
The DNA here is from genome assembly GCA_050010715.1 of Xanthobacteraceae bacterium. Taxonomy (GTDB): domain Bacteria; phylum Pseudomonadota; class Alphaproteobacteria; order Rhizobiales; family Xanthobacteraceae; genus BOG-931. Next base: position 4,471 of record JBEKKM010000037.1, read on the forward strand.
GTCCGTAAATGCCGGCGAGGCGCAGGATGGCGACCGCGATGCCGTGGCTCGCGCCAAAATCTAGCCAGGCTTGCTCGGCGGCGAGGCGTTCGCGGCTGCGGGCCGCAACGGGCTGCGGCGGCGTTGCTTCATCGACCCAGGCGCCGCCGCGGTCGCCATAAACGCCGATGGTCGAGAGATAGACGATTGCGCGCAGCCGTTGCGCGCTGGCCAAAACATCGCCGCAGGCGCGCAGCACCGGATCGCCGTTCTCGTCCGGCGGAACCGAAACCAACGCTGCGTCGGCCTCGCCTATGGCGCTACGCAATTCCGCCGTCGCCGCACTGCCGTCGAAGATGAGAACGTTGAGCCGTCCCGAGGGATGCGCGTTCAAAGCGGCAGCGCGATCGGCATCGCGCACGGTGCCGACGATGCGATCGAATTTTTTATGGCCGAATTCTTCGACGAAATGCTCTGCCGAATAGCCGAGACCGAAACAGATCAGCATTTTGTCACTCGCACGCCGCTGTCCATTCGGCGATGACATCGGGATCGGATTCGCGATGGTCCGCCGCGCATCGTCGCAGCCGTGCGCGATCGAGACGGCCGAGCGCCCACACCGCGGCGGCGCGAACCAGCGGCGAAGCATCGCCGAGCAATCGCTCGGCTTCGCCGGCAAGTCCCGCATCATTCGAGTTGCCGATCGCGATCAGCACGTTGCGCAAAAAACGGTTGCGGCCGATGCGCTTGACCGCGCTTTTCGCAAACAGCGCGCGGAAGCCTGTGTCGTCGAGCCGCGCCAGTTCGGCAAGTTGCGGCGCGCGCAACGCGTCGCGCGCCGCAAGTTTTATCTCGCGGCCGGCCTGGGCGAACTTGTTCCATGGACAGACCGCCAGACAATCGTCGCAGCCGTAGATGCGGTTGCCCATCAACGCACGCAATTCGCGCGGGATGGCGCCTTTATGTTCGATGGTGAGATAGGAGATGCAGCGCCGTGCATCGAGCCGGTAGGGCGCCGGAAACGCTTGCGTCGGGCAGACGTCGAGGCAGGCGTGGCAGGTGCCGCAATGATCGCGCGCCGGCGTGTCGGGCGGCAGCTCGAGCGTGGTGAAGATGGCGCCGAGGAACAGCCAGGAGCCGAGCTCGAGTGAAACCAGATTGGTGTGCTTGCCCTGCCAGCCCAGCCCCGCCGCTTCGGCGAGCGGCTTCTCCATCACGGCGGCGGTATCGACGAACACTTTGATGTCGCCGCCGCCTTGTTCGATCAGCCAGCGGCCGAGCTTCTTCAGCCGCGGCTTGATCACCTCGTGATAATCGTCGCCCTGGGCATAGACCGAGATGGCGCCGCGCGTGCGTCGTTTCAGGATCGCGAGCGGATCGCCGCACGGGCCGTAATTGACGCCGAGCATGACGATCGCGCGCACTTGCGGCCACATCGTGCGCGGATCGCCGCGCCGGTCGGCCTTGGCCGCCATCCAGTCCATGTCGCCGTGAGCGCCGTCGGCGAGGAAGGTTCGCAACCGCCCGGCCGCCAAGGGAATCGCATCCGGCCGCGCCACGCCGATAACGTCAAAGCCTTGGGCGCGAGCGGCCTCGGCAAGTGCGGCTTTCAGCTCAGCCGGCGTCAGAAGTCGAGATCGGCGTAGCTCGGCGCCGGCTGCAGCCCCGCCAGCGTCTCGGTGAGCAGCGCGCGGAACGCCGGCCGCGATTTTATTCGCGCGTACCAGGCCCTCGCGGTCTTGTCTTCGTCCCACGGCACTTCGCCCAGATAATCGGCGGCGGACAAATGCGCCGCCGCGGCCAGATCGGCAAAAGTCAGGCTTTCGCCGGCGAGCCAGTCGCGGGTGCGCACCAGCCAGCCGATATAGGCCAGATGGTAGCGAATATTGACGCGCGCGGCACGCAGCGTGTCGGTATCGGGCGGCCCGCCACCCTGGGCGGCCGGAATGTAGCGCTTGTAGATGCGCTCCATCACCAGTGCGCCGGAGACTTCCTCGAAGAACTTGTCGTTGAACCAATGGGTCAGGCGGCGAACTTCGACCCTGGCGCCGGTCTCGGGCGGCAGCAGCCCCAGTTCCGCAAGCTTGCCGCCGCGCGTCTCGGCGAGATATTCGGCGATGACGGCCGCACCCGGAACCGGCGGCGCGCCCTCTTCAACCAGCACCGGCGTGGTGCCGGCGGGGTTGAGCACCAGGAAGTCCTGGCGCCGCTCCCAGGTCCGCTCCTCGACGAGACGCGGCGTTTGCCCGAGCTCCTCCAAGACGAGCCGGACAAAACGCGAGTGCGGACAGAATGGATGATGAAACAGTGTCAGCATGCCGGCATCAGCCATCGGACGTCAGCCAATCGGGACCCGCATTGCCCCCAAGACCTGACGTTTGACGCCTGATACATTCCCCCTGATTCCTGATCCCCGCTTCCAGGAGATCATCCCCTTATAGGCGACGACACCGCGCAGGCAACCTCGCCGCCGCTACAACTGTGACGAAGCAGTACTGTGAGGAAGCAGTCTTGCAGATTTCCTACCGAACCGGGCGCGGCAAGCGCCCTTCCCCGCCGCGGAGCTACCTATGACGTTGGACGTAATCAAGGCGATCTTCCTCGGTATCGTCGAGGGCCTGACCGAGTTCATCCCGGTGTCCTCGACCGGCCACCTGCTGCTGGTCGGGCATTTCTTCGGCTTCGACGACGAGGATTTCGGCAAATCCTTCGACGTCCTGATCCAGCTCGGCGCCATTCTGGCGCTGCTGTCGATTTATTTCGGTCGGCTGTGGAAGCTGTTCCTCGGCATGTTCAACGATCCCGAGGCGCGGCGCTTCATCATCGGCGTGCTGGTGGCGTTTTTCCCGGCCATGGTGCTCGGCGGGCTGTTTTACGGCATCATCAAGAGCGTGCTGTTCAATGTCTGGATCGTCTGCACCATGCTGCTGATTGGCGGCTTCGTGCTGCTGTGGATCGACCGGCTCGATCTCAAACCGCGCTACCATGATGCCACCAAATTCTCGCTGCCGATGTATTTCGGCATCGGCGTGGTGCAATGCCTTTCGATGATTCCGGGCGTGTCGCGCTCCGGCGCCTCCATCGTCGCCGCCATGCTGTTCGGCGCCGACAAGCGCGCGGCGACGGAATTCTCGTTCTGGCTGGCAATGCCGACCATGGTCGGCGCCTTCGCCTTCGAAGCCTTCAAGAACCGCCACGAATTCGCCGCCGGCAGCAACACGCTGATCATCGCCATCGGCTTCGCGGTGTCGTTCATCTGCGGCTGGTTCGTGGTCAAGACGCTGCTCGGCTACGTCTCGCGGCACGGCTTTGCGCTGTTCGCCTGGTGGCGCATCATCGTCGGCGCGCTCGGCCTGATCGCGCTCTACATGGGGATGTGAAAGCGGGCCTGGGCTGAGCTAAGATGATCTCGCGCGGCGCCATGTTGCGCGCGCGTTTCGAGCATAATCCCGAAAAGTGGAAGCCGGTTTTCGGACAAGATCATGCTCAAAAGGAAAATCCTACTCGAAAGGACCGCTTCAATGGCGAAGAAACAAACGGACAGCGTTTACCGGATTGTCGACGTCGTCGGCGTCAGCGATAAATCATGGGAGGACGCCGGCCGCCGTGCGGTGGAAACCGCCGCCGGCTCGCTGCGCGATCTGCGCGTGGCCGAAGTCACCAAGATGGACATGCGGGTGGAGAACGGCAAGGTTTTGGCGTTTCGCACCCGCGTCGCGCTGTCGTTCAAATACGAGGCTTGATCGCGTTTTGCGTCCTTCCCGCGGAAGCGGGAATCCATGCCACCGCCCGCGCAGAACTCTATGCCCTGTGATTATGGGTCCCCGCCTTCGCGGGGACGACCGCTATGCCGTGTGCGGATCGAACTGGCCGGACTTGCGGAAGCGCCACAGATAGGACGGGACGATCGCCGCGATCGATTCCGGCACGATGCCGAGCGCTTCCAGCGTGCGGCCGTCGCGCTTGGCGTTTTCCGAAACGATATTGTCGCGCTTGAGCAATTCGACCTGGTCGGGCGTGAGTGGCGGTTTTGGCAGGAACTGCAGCAACGTCGCTTGCAGCTTCAAAAGCGCAAACGGCACCGGCACCAAGAGCCTGCGGCGCTGGATGGTGGCAAGCGTGAATTCCATCAGTTCCTTGAACGTGCGCACGTCCGGCCCGCCCAATTCGTAGATCGCGCCCGGCTTGGTGTCGCCGTCGACCGCCTTGGCGATGGCCTCGGCGACGTCACCGGCAAACACCGGCTGAAACCGCGTATGGCCGCCGCCGGGCAGCGGCAATGCCGGCGCGAGGCGGGCGAGCGCGGCGAAGCGGTTGAAGAAGTCGTCCTCAGGGCCGAACACGATCGACGGCCGCATGATCGTGGCTTCCGGCAGCGCGGCAAGAACCCACCGTTCGCCCTCGGCCTTTGACCGCGCATACAGCGACGGCGAGCTTTCGTCGGCGCCGATCGCCGAGACATGAACGAGCGGCGCGCCGGCGGCCTTGGCGGCGAGCGCCACCGCCTCGGCGCCTTCGGCCTGCACCGCATCGAAACGCTGCCGGCCGCGCTCGAACAGGATGCCGACCAGGTTGATGACGACGTCGGCGTCGCGCACCGCAGCCGCTACCGACTGCGGGTAGCGCAAATTGGCCTGCACCGCGTGGATCTGCCCGACCCGGCCCATCGGCCGCAGAAAGCCGGCGAGCTCGGGCCGGCGCACCGCGACGCGGATACGGTACTGCCGCCGCGCCAGCGCCCGCACCACGTGGCGGCCGAGGAAGCCCGAGCCACCGAACACGGTGACGAGGGTTTCGAGCTTGCTTTTTGCGGTCATCGGCGGCGGCAATACAGGATCATTCAACCCCTGTACAGATGTATAAGCCGTTCGATTGACAAGCTTAAGACCGCTCCGTACCTATCCCGGCGAGCCCCCCGGAGCCCAGGTGGCGGAATTGGTAGACGCACTAGTTTCAGGTACTAGCGCTCACAAGGCGTGGAGGTTCGAGTCCTCTCCTGGGCACCAAAACCAAAATTCAGTTTTGATTCCACTTCGTTTTCCCGAAAAGGCCCACCCGGAAAAAGCCGAGTCAAACCCCGACTGAGTCTCAGTTGGCGGTATCGGCTTTGACAGGAAGCTGCCATGTCGATGGCGCGGCTCATGCAATAAACACGCACGATATCTGGCCCAAGAACATCTGGCCCAAGAAATGCATGTTGTGGAGAGGATCGCGGCCGCGATGAATGTTGCCGGCGCATCCGTTATCTTGGAACGGCAATGCCGATTCGCAATATTAGACACGTTACGACTTATCATTATAAACAGCCGGTCGCATTCGGCGAGCACCGCATGATGTTGCGTCCACGCGACGACGACGATCAAAAGGTGCTTGCAGCGGAACTCGAAATCACGCCCAGGCCAAAGCAACTGGCTTGGACACAGGATAGCCTCGGCAATCACGTGGCGACCGCGCATTTTGCCGACCGGGCCCGCGAGCTTCGCTTTGTCAGCAATATTCGTCTCGACCATGCGCCGGCCGACTTTCGCTCGACCGACATAAACGATTTTGCCCGCAGCTATCCGTTTGCCTACGCGCCGGAAGATCGGCCCGATCTCGAACCTTTCATCGCGCCGCTGTCGCCGCATCCCGCGATCGATCGCTGGAGCGCCGCGTTCTTCCGACACGAACCATCAGGCGGACCTTCAAGCACGTGTCGCGGCACGAAAAGGGTATCCAGCCTCCCGTCTGCACGCTCAATCTAGGCAGCGGCAGTTGTCGTGACCTCGCCGTGCTTATGATAGCGGCGCTGCGTGGCCGCGGCATTGCCGCTCGCTTCGTGTCCGGATATCTGCATTTGGCCGATGATGACGATGACGACAATTGCACCGCCGGCGGCAACACCCACGCCTGGGTCCAGGTCTACGTTCCAGGACCGGGCTGGGTCGACTTCGATCCGTCGGGCGGCAGCGTCGGCAATGAAAAACTCATCCGCGTCGCGGTCGCGCATCACCCGCGCGAGGCAATTCCTCTGCAAGGCACATGGTTCGGAAGCCCAGCGGATTATCTGGCGATGAAAGTCGCAGTGAAGGTCACGGCAGCGGCGACCGGCGCCTAGACTATGATCCAATTCAATTGAATCGGATCATAGCCTAGAATTTTGTTTGAGCATGATCTTATCCGAAAACCGGTTTCCACTTTTCGGGATCATGCTCTGAGCGTTCATTCCGGCGGCACCTCATCGGCCCAGACGCGAAACCCCGATAGGATTCCGGGGCCAAATGTATGGGTCAGCGGCACATCCGCGGCGTCGCGGCCCTGTGCGATGAGGATGCGCCCGATCCGCCGCGCATTGTTGCGCGGATCGAACATGTGCCAACGGCCGCCGAGATAGACTTCAATCCACGCCGCAAAATCATTGGGCGGGTAGGGCGGCGGCAGGCCGACATCGGTCAGGTAACCGGTGCAATAGCGCGCCGGGATGTTCAAGCAGCGGCAAAATGTGATGGCCAGATGCGCGTAGTCGCGGCACACCCCGTTGCGCTCGCCATATGCTTCATGGGCCGTTCTGGTGGCCCGGGAATGCTCGTAGCCGAACGTGATATGATTCTGGACGAAGTCGCAGATCGCCTGCACCCGCGGCCAACCAGGGGGCGTGTTGCCGAACAGGCGCCAAGTCTCGTCGGCGAGACGATCGGTCTCGCAGTAACGGCTGCCGAGCAAAAACAGTAAAACTTCCGCCGGTAAGTCCCGAACCTGGTGCTGCACTGCGTTTAGTTCAATCGGATCTGGCATGCCGAAGTCACGTATGATGGCGTCCGTGCCGAGGCTGAAATGCCCACTGGGCGCAACGAGGCGGTTGCACCAATTGCCAAAACTGTCGCGGTAGCCGGCAATGGGAACCGGAGGGTCCGTTATCAGATAATCCGGACGCTCAAGTTCGGAGACGCGCGAGAAGTGCACGTTCAACGTCAAGATCATGGGCGTCGGTTGCGGAAATTCGAAGTGGAGCTCGCAACCGAGATGGATGCGCATGAGTTGTCCGATTCGGGATAAGCAACGCCTCGTAGCCGCACCTGGTTCATTGAATTGACGGTGTGCCGACTGAGGCACGCTTATGCTGCCCGCTTGACTTGCTTTGTATCGACCGCTTTGCAGGAAGGGCAGCGGAACATGAGTTGTTCCGGCCGAACGCCAAATCTTGAAATCGTGCGGAAGTGCTTCATGGTGTCGCCGCAGGAGCGGCACACGATGGTCCGGCCCCTGTCAGGAACCGAGGACGAGCGCTCGATGGCGAGAGTTGAGACCGTATCATACGGCATTTGCGTCTCCACTGAAATAGGCGGGAGCGCTACCGGACTCTCAGCCACCGGCGCCTGACACCGGGCCGCTGTCGGTGGTGATGCGTATGTAAGGGTTAATGGCGCAGTTGCGAGGTTAAGTTTTAGACAAAAGGCCCGGAATTTGGACAGCACCAGCGGGAGGGCAATTTCCACAGAAGAGGAAGTTCGGCCCAGCGATTGGCCCGCATGAGCGGAGCGACAAGCGGGATCAGTGAAGAGAAAGACCCGGATATCGCAGAGCCTGTCATCGGGCCGGCCACTTCGGGCCGGACCCGTTGGCTCATCCGGCCTACGCTAAAAATCAGCGACCGACGTCGACGGTCACGCTGCCGCCGATTTTGAGACATGCATCAGTGCCGGGAATATTTCTAAAGCCTGCGCCATAGGCGTCGCAGGTTTTCACGTGCCCGGTCGGTCGCGACTTCGTGGTGACCGCGGGCGGCGGTGTCCTCGTCTGCGGGCTGGGCTGCGTCAGCGTCTGGGCGGCGCCCGGCGAAACCACAATGGCCAGCACGGCGGCTGTTGCCAGGACGCTCCGTGGATTCATCGGGCTTGATCCCCCTTATTACGTTGGCCGTTTTGCTGGATCGCCGCAAACCGGCATGATCCTAGCACCGCCGAGTGCAAGCGTCCGCTTTTTGACGCGTCGCGGCGACTGCGATATTCAGGGCTCGCATGACCATCCGCCTGCACCGCGGCGATTTGCCGGACCCGTCCCGCTATACGGGCGCGATCGCGATTGACACCGAGACCATGGGGCTCGATCTCGCCCGCGACCGGCTGTGCGTGGTGCAGCTGTCGCCCGGCGACGGTTCCGCCGACGTCGTGCAGATCGCGCCGCGCGCGGCTGACGCGCCGAACTTGAAGCGGCTGTTCGCCGACACGCGGCTTTTGAAAATTTTTCACTTCGCCCGCTTCGATCTCGGCATGATCTACAAGACCTTCGGCGTGATGCCGGAGCCGGTCTATTGCACCAAGATCGCGTCGCGGCTCACCCGCACCTATACGGACAAGCACGGCTTGAAGGATTTGGTGCGCGAAGTGCTCGGCCACGAAATCTCCAAGCAGCAGCAATCGTCCGATTGGGGCGCGGCCGAACTGACCGAGGCGCAGACCTCCTACGCCGCCGCGGACGTGCTCTATCTGCATGCGCTCAAGGCGCGGCTCGACGCCATGCTGGTGCGCGAGGGCCGCACCGAGCTGGCCGCGGCCTGCTTCCGCTTCCTGCCCGACCGGGTGCGGCTCGATCTCGCCGGCTTTGCCAACGACGACATTTTCGCCCATTCCTGAGCTCCACCGCCCGCGTCGCGGGCCGGTCCGGCGCCGGCAATGACCTGTAAAGCTAATGGCTTGTAAAGCTTGAGAGTTCGCCGGCCCCGCCGGGGCCACATTCGCAGGCGACTTTGCCCGGGCAGAACCGCTAAAATGGGGCTCTGCCGGCCGAATCGGGGGCGCGCGCGGCAACGGCCAAAGGGACGATGACGTGAGCACTGCCTACCCCGCCGACGCTGCACGGGGCGCCGACTTTGCGGTCACGTCGCAAAGCGACGCCGACGGCGCCTACCGGGCGGCGCAACGGCACAGCCGGTATGTGCGTGCGCTACGCGTGATCGTGCTGACCGGGATCGCCGTGGTTCTGCTCGGCGTGATGGCGGCCAATTACATGCCTTCGGTCGGGCCCATCCGGCTGCCCGGCGAGATCGGCAAGCTGGTAATCAAGGGTACCAAGATCACCATGCAGGCACCCAAGCTCACCGGCTACACCAGCGATTCCCGCCCCTATGAGTTCACCGCGGACACCGCGGCGCAGGACATCAACAAGCCCGATCTGGTGGAACTGCAGCATCTCCACGCCCGGCTGCAGATGGCGGACAAGAGCACCGTGGAAATGACCGCGCCGTCGGGCCTCTACGACATGAAGGCCGACAAGCTGGTGCTCGACGAGGACATTGCGCTGGCCTCCTCCACCGGCTATGCGGCGCGGCTCAACGAAGCCATCGTCGACATGCACAGCGGCAATGTGGTCTCCAACAAACCGGTCAAGGTGAAACTGCTCAACGGCTTTCTCGATGCCAACCGGATGGAAATCTCCGATAACGGCAACGTCATCCATTTCGACGGCGGCGTTTCCATGGTGCTGCATCCGGACCAGGATCCGGACAAAGCGAAAACCCAATGATCCGCAGGCTGTATCTCTGTGCCGTGACGATCGCGCTCATGGCGCCGGGATTGGCCGTGGCGCAAGCGCCGCGGCCTGCACCGGCGCCGCCAGTGCAGGGCCTGCTCCAGGGCGGCCAGGACAAGGATCAGCCGGTCCAGATCGAGGCGGCGTCGCTGGAAGTGCGCGACAAGAGCAAGATGGCGACCTTCTCCGGCGACGTGCAAGTGGTGCAGGGCGACACCACGATGAAATGCCAGAAGCTGGTCGTGTTCTACGGCCAGGAGGTCGGTATCGCCCAGGCCGGCGCCCAGCCGCCCGACGCCAAGCCGCCCGATGCCAAGCCGGCGCCGACGTCGGCGCTGCCCGGGCCGAAAGGCGCGCAGAACATCCGGCGCATCGAAGCGCGCGGCGGCGTCACCGTCATCACCAAGGATCAGAACGCCAGCGGCGACCTCGGCGTCTATGACCTCATTGCGAAAACCATCACGCTGACCGGCAATGTCGTGGTCAGCCAAGGTCAGAACGTCATCCACGGCGAGCGTGTCGTGGTCGACACCGTGACCGGAAACGCCCGCGTCGAATCCAACAACCAAGGCGGCGGCGGCACGCCGAGCCGCGTCCGCGCGCTGATCCAGCCGAACCAGGGCCAAAATGGCGCCGGCAATGTCATGACGATCGGGCCGGGCGCGCCGGGCAAGCCGAACTGATGAACCTTCCCTGGCCTCTTAGGCGGTAAAATCGGTTAGAATTGCCGGTCCGAGCCAAAAACATCGACGATTCGACGACGAGCCTCACGAGATTGGTGCGTTGGATATTTTTTCCTATTTTCGTCGCTCAAAGCCTCCGGCGTCGCGCGCGCCGGAAGTCGACGATTTCGACGATGTCGCCATCGATCTCGAGACCATCGGCGGCGAGATCAACGGCACCTATCTCGACATTGCGAGCCTGCCGGCGCCGGACAAGAAAGTCCGCAACAAAGCGCCGGAGCGGCCGCCGCGCGAGCGTTCGCCCGAGCGTCAGCCGGAACGGCCGCCCCAATTCGACCGTCAACCAGAGCGCCAGCCGGAACGGCAACCCGAGCGTCAATTCGACCGTCAACCGGAGCGCCAGCCCGAGCGGCAGGCGGAGCGTCAGCCGGCACCGCAGCGCGAGCAGCGTCCGCCGCGGCCGCGCCGCCGCAGCGACGGCAACGGCGCGATGCCGGCCGGCGAGCGCAGGGGCGTGCTTGCGGTCCACGGCGTCGAGAAGAGCTTCGTCGGACGCATGGTCGTCAAAGGCGTCAGCCTCTATGTGCGCAAGGGCGAAGCCGTCGGTCTGCTTGGCCCGAACGGCGCCGGCAAAACCACCGTGTTCTACATGGCCACCGGCCTGATCAAAGCCGACAAGGGCCGCATCGAGCTCGACGGCCGCGACGTCACCAAGCTGCCGATGTATCAGCGCGCCCGGCTCGGCATCGGCTATCTGCCGCAGGAAGCCTCGATCTTCCGCGGCCTCAATGTCGAGGAGAACATCCGCTCCGTGCTCGAAGTGGTCGAGCCCAACGTCAAGCGGCGCGAGCACGATCTCGACTCGCTGCTCGAGGAATTCAACATCGGCCGCCTGCGCAAGACGCCGTCGATCGCGCTGTCGGGCGGCGAGCGCCGCAGGGTCGAGATCGCCCGCGCACTGGCGTCGCGGCCGAATTACATGCTGCTCGACGAGCCGTTCGCCGGCATCGATCCGATCGCCGTCGGCGATATCCAGACGCTGGTGCGGCACCTGACCAATCGCGGCATCGGCGTTTTGATCACCGACCACAATGTGCGCGAGACCTTGGGCCTGACCGACCGCGCCTACATCATCTATTCCGGCGAAGTGCTGATGGAGGGCCGCGCCGACGACATCGTCAACAATCCCGACGTGCGCCGGCTTTATCTGGGCGAGGAGTTCCGGCTCTAGGATTTTTGTTTGAGCATGATCTGTTCCGAAAACCGGCTTCCACTTTTCGGGATCATGCTCTAAGCCAAACTTAAGGTTGCCGAAAATCGGCTAGCGACAGCGCCAAAGGTATGCTGTACAAGGGGCTGACAAGCAAGAATCGGACCAAATTACCCCGTTTTCATGGCGCTGACCCAAAGACTCCAGATCCGGCAAAGCCAAGCGCTGGTGATGACGCCGCAGCTGATGCAAGCCATCAAGCTGCTGCAGCTCTCCAACCTCGACCTGGTCGCCTATGTCGACGCCGAGCTCGAACGCAATCCCTTGCTCGAGCCCGGCAACGCCGAAGGCGAGGCGGCGCCCGGCGCCCACGACGCGCAAGCGGCCGACAAGCCGGCCGAGGCCGGCGAAATTTGGAACGGCAGCGACAGCGCGCCGAGCGGCGAAGCCAAAGCGGAGCGCGCCGAAGACCACATCGACGACACCTCCCCCGATGACGCCGAACCGGGCCGCCAGCGCACCGCCGACGCGCCGGGCGGCTATTCGGAATGGGCCGGCGTCGGCTCCGGCGGCCGCGACGACGGCGACTTCAATCTCGAAGCTTTCGTGTCGGCGGAAACGACACTGGCGGATTGGCTGCGCGAGCAGCTGACCTTGGAAATCGTCGATCCGGTACGGCGCATGATCGGCAACTACCTCATCGATCTGGTCGACGAAGCCGGCTATCTGACCAGCGACTTGGCGACGGTGGCGGAAAAGCTCGGCACCGGCGTCACCGAAATCGAGGCCGTGCTCGGCATCCTGCAAAGTTTCGATCCGCCCGGTGTTTGCGCGCGCGATCTCGCCGAATGCCTGGCGATCCAGCTCAAGGAGCAAAATCGCTACGATCCGGCGATGGCGGCCTTGATCACGCGGCTCGATCTGTTGGCGCGGCGCGATTTTACCGCGCTGAAGAGGATCTGCGGCGTCGGCGACGAGGACCTCGCCGACATGATCGCGGAAATCCGCCGCCTCAATCCGAAGCCCGGCTTGGCGTTCGGCTCGGCGGTGGTGCAACCAATCGTGCCCGACGTTTTCGTGCGGCCGGGCCCCGACGGCGGCTGGATCGTCGAGCTCAATTCCGACACGCTACCCAAGGTCCTGGTCAACCAGAGCTACTATGCCGAGGTCTCGGCGACGACCAAGCGCGACACCGAAAAATCCTACCTCGCCGAATGCCTGCAGAGTGCTACCTGGCTGGTGCGCGCGCTTGACCAGCGCGCCCGCACTATCCTGAAAGTCTCCAACGAAATCGTCCGCCAGCAGGATGCGTTCTTCGCCCGCGGCGTCCAGCACCTGCGCCCGCTCAATTTGAAAACCGTCGCCGAAGCCATCGGCATGCACGAATCGACGGTGTCGCGCGTCACCGCCAGCAAATACATGGCGACCAGCCGCGGCATATTCGAACTCAAATATTTCTTCACCTCGGCGATCGCCGCCTCGCACGGCGGCGAGGCGCACTCGGCGGAAGCGGTGCGCCACCGCATCAAGCAGTTGATCGACGCCGAGCCGGTAAGCGACGTTTTGTCCGACGACACCCTCGTCGAGAAGCTGCGCGAGGCCGGCATCGACATCGCGCGGCGCACGGTCGCCAAATACCGCGAGGCGATGCGCATTCCATCATCGGTGCAGCGGCGGCGCGAAAAGCAAAGCGCGGCCGCGGGCTGACCCGAGTCGTCATTGACTCCACCGTTGTCGATACTTAGGTCGAGTTAGCGGGGATCATGCTGTAGCGGAGGCTGCTGCCATGTCATTTCGCATATCCGGACAAAACCTCGACGTCGGCACGGCCTTGCGCGAGCGCATCAGCGACCGCGTCGGCGAGGCCATGGCCAAGTATTTCGACGGCGGCTATTCCGGGCACCTGACCTTGGCGCGGGACGGTTTTGGCTTCCGCACCGAATGCGCCATCCATCTCGATTCCAAGATCACGCTGCACGCCGAAGGCATGGCGCCCGACGCCTATGCCAGCGCCGACGAGGCGGCGTTGCGGATCGAGAAGCGGCTGCGCCGCTATCATCGCCGGCTCAAAGAGCATCGCTCCGAGCGCGTCGACGACCGCGCCGCGATCGACGCGGCAAGCTATGTCATCGCCGCGCCCGAACCGGAGAGCGAGACCGAGATCGACGGCTTCACGCCGGTCATCATCGCCGAATCCACCACCCGGCTGAAGCAGCTCTCGGTCAGCGACGCGGTGACCGAACTGGACATGACCGGCGCCCCGGTCCTGGTGTTCCGCCACGCCGCCCATGGCGGCATTAATATCGTCTACCGCCGCGCCGACGGGCATTTCGGCTGGATTGATCCGCCGGCCGCGGCGGCCGCGGAATCCCATTGACGCGGGGATGGCCGCTCCCTATGGTCCGCCGCCCTTACGACGCATGAACCGAAAACAGGCGACGTTTTTCGGGAAACGATCATGCCCAATGACAGTTAGGGTACAGGTTCATCTGCATCGACAACGCGCGAGCCATTAAGGGCTCCGGTCGGCTTTCCAGGTTATTTTCATGCCGCTCAACGATCTCGTTGCACCGAACGCGATCCTCCCCGCGCTCAAGGTCAACAATAAGAAGCAGGCGCTGCACGAGCTGGCGGCGCGCGCCGCCATGCTCTCCGGCCAGAACGAGAAGGCCATTTTCGAGATCCTGATGCAGCGCGAAAAGCTCGGCTCCACGGCCATCGGCAACGGCATCGCCATTCCCCACGGCAAGATGGCGAACCTCAGCCGCCTGTTCGGATTGTTCGCGCGACTCGACCGGCCGATCGATTTCGAGGCGCTCGACGGCCAGCCGGTCGATCTGATCTTTCTCCTGCTGGCGCCCGAAGGCGCCGGCGCCGATCACCTCAAGGCGCTTGCCCGCGTCGCGCGGTTGTTGCGCGAGCCCGCGGTCGCCCACAAGCTGCGCGCTTCCCACGACGCCGAGTCGCTGTACGCTGTATTAGCTATGCCCTCGGCTAGCGCCGCGTAATTGACGACAGACATCGGACGACGGACCACAGATAAGAAAGGCGGAAAAGCCGTCCTCTTATCTGTCGTCCGCCGTCCGTCTTCCGTCGTCTGACTTAGTGCACGCTCACCGTCTCGAGCTCCTGGCTCCAGGCATTGGCGATGGCGGCCTCGCGGCTGTCGGTCAGCATGATCGGCGTGCCGTCGGCGGCATGCAGGGCGAACAGTTTGATGCCGGGCGCCATCTTCGGAACCTGCATCTGCGGGAATAGCGCCGCGACGTCCTCGGAGCGGACCGCCTTTACGTAAGCAATCCGGCCATCGCCGAGGTGGGCGAGCGCTTCGGGAGTGATGTCGTTTTCTGTACGGTTCATTTCAGGTGACATGGTCATTTCACAAGACATGGCCCTCGACTCCTTTGTTGTCGAGTCCTACCGGGTTTCAATCATCACACGCATTGATTGCGATCGATTTAACGATGCGTTCGAGCTGCGGACGCACCAAATCGATCGACAGCAATCCGTTCTTCAAATCCGCCCCCAATACCTCCATGCCGTCCGCCAGCACGAAGGTGCGCTGGAATTGGCGCGCGGCGATGCCGCGGTGGATGTATTGCCGGCTTTTGTCGTCGTGTTGCCGGCCGCGGATGACGAGTTGGCTCTCCTCTATACTGACATCGAGCTGGTCGCGGGTGAAACCCGCCACCGCAAGCGTAATGCGCAGGCGTTCCGGGCTGTTCCCGTCCCGCGCAATGCGTTCGATGTTGTAAGGAGGATAACCCTCGGCGGCCTTGCCGACGCGGTCGAGCACGCGCTCGATCTCGTCGAAGCCAAGCAGGAAGGGACTCGATAGCGACGAAACCCTGGACATGGTCTCAAAGCCCTTTTCAAGCGACTTTGCGGGGCCCTTACGGCGCCCCAATGCGCCGCCCGGAACGATTCCAGGCGGCTTTTGTAATATGGCGTTGTGGAACAAGGGGTTCAAGCAGCGCCAAAGGCCCGATTCATCGCGCTTTTGCGGTGTTTTGCCCGACCAGCGCAGAGGGATATGGAACTCTTTGCGCCGGCGCCCATTTCCCTGGGCGGCCGGATATGGCGTGACCACATGGGGGATCGCAGATGCAGGACATCAAATACAGGCTGGTCAATCCGGGCCTGCGGCCGCGCAAGACCAAGCTAGAAATGCCGGGCTGGGCCGGGCAGCCGGCGCCGCGAACCGACGGCTCGCACGAATATGCCTGGCATTGCGCGCCCTTCACCGAAGGCGCGCAATACGGCATCGAGGTTTTTTACCCCTATGAGAACGAGTTGCACGTCTCACAGAAAAACGGCGTGCTGCATTTCGACGGCGACTTTGGCGAGGCGCCCGATGACGACCTGGAATGGCCGCCGTTCCGCAAATTCGGCAGCGACTATTATACCCATCAGCTTCTGCTCGACCTGAAAGTAGGCAAGGACTGGGCGGTGCGGACCGAGCCGCATCCGCGGTTCTATACCGACACCACCGGCACAGTGCCGATCGCCGTGCCTGCGCTATTGCGCACTGAATGGTGGCCGATGATCTCGTTCATCGTGTTCAAATCGCCCCGCGAAGGCGAAGTCCACATCTTCCGGCCCGGCGAACCGATGCTGCAGATCCTGGTGCTGCCGGTGACATGCGACATCAACCTCGTGCCGATGGACGAGGAAGAAGCCGCCGAGCGTGAAATGCGCGGACGCCGGATTCACTCCACGCGACCGACGATGGCGGCCGACTCCACCTGGACGTCGGACACCGACACCGTCTTTGACGGCACTTATCGTTATTTGCTGCGCGCAGCAAAAGGCCGGGTCCGCGAGTGACCCGGCCGAACCGCTCTGCCGCTCAGCGGCCGTTATCGCTACTGTGATCGTGGTGGTGGTGGTGATGGTGATGATGATGGGACGGCACGATGCGGATGCGGGGCGCCGCATGGTGATGATGATGGTGATGATGGTGATGGCCCACGACGATTCCGACTTGGGCGAGATTGACCTCGTCAGTCGGCCTGTTGGCAAGCCTCGCGTCATCGGCCTTTAGGGCATCGAGCGCGTTCGGGACCGGATTGAGTAAATCCCGATAACTCGCTGCAGGGTTTTGGGCGTTTCCCTGCACTTCTGTAGCATTCGCGCCGCTGACCGTCGCCAAGGCGGCTGCGGCTCCCAAAAGTCCGGCTATCTTCTTGTCCATTATTCCTCTCCAAAGGTGTTGGCGGCGGTCTCATGCGCCGTCAACAACAATGACTGTGGAGAGCGATTGTTCCCGATCGGACAGAGTTCCGCCGGGGAGCCTCGATCATGTCAACGCTTGACGCATCGATGCGCGCAGGCTCTCGGTCGCCGCCAGATCGATGGCGAAGGTTTCGGGGTCGAGCACGACGCCATAATAGTCCCGCACCGCAGCAACCGAGATGTAGCCCTGCTTGGCATCGGCGGCGACGTCGGCGACCGGCCTTTGCAGCGGCGAGCCATAACCGCCGCCGCCGCCCGAGCGCAGCCGGAACGCATCGCCGGTCTTGAGCATCGCCACCAAAACTTTGGCGTTGGGGAAGTCGGTCTTCCATTTGCCGTCGAGCCGCAGCGCCACCTCGTTGCCGGTGGCGTCGCCGCCGCCGTCGAGGCCCCACGGCTTGCAATGGGCGCGCTCGACCTGGGTGTTGAAGGTCATCGGCACTCGCGCCCGCACCACGCGCTCGACGCCGAGCCCGCCGCGATGGCGCCCGGCGCCGCCGGAATCGGGAACGAGGGCATAGCGCTCGACCACGATGGGAAATTTCACCTCGGACTGTTCGCTCGGTGAGTTGTGAGTGTCGCCGTCGTTGATGCAGACGGTCGCCGACACGCCGTCCTCGCTGCGCTTGGCGCCCCAGCCGCCGCCGAGCGGGCCGAAATTGGCGAGGAAAAACTCCGAGGTTTTGGTGTTGATGCCGTGCAGCGCCGCGATCAACAGATCGGCGTGATGGCCGGCGATGGTGCGGTCGGGAATGACCGGTGCCAGCGCCTTGAACACGGTGTCGACAATGGTCATCGGATAGGTCATCCACCAGCGCATCGGCGCCGGCCGCACCGCGCTGATGATGCGCCCCGGCGGCACAATGGTCTTGAGGCTGCGGAACGAGCCGTCGTTGATCGGATAATCGGTCGGCGAGGTCAGGCATTTGTACGCCACCTGCGAGCAGGCGAAGCCGGTGGTGATGCCGGAATTGTAGAAGCCGCGCACCTGGCGCGAGACGTCGGTGAGATCGACTGTCATCTCGTCGCCCTTGACGATGACGCGCACCTTGATCGGCACCTTCTTGCCGACGTCGATGCCGTCGTCGTCCATGTAGGACTCCGCCTCGTAGACGCCGTCCGGGATCGAGCGGGTGCGGGCGCGCGCCATCGCCTCGGAATGATCCATGATGGCCTTGATCGCGCCTAGCACCGCATCGCGGCCGTAGCGCTCGACCAGTTCGAGGAAACGGCGCTCGCCGGTTTTCACCGCGGTGATTTGCGCGCGCAAATCGCCCATGGCGCGGCTCGGCAGCCGCATGTTCTGCTTGATCACCTCGATCAGCGTGTCGTTGACCTTGCCGCGATCGTGCAGCTTGAGGATCGGGATCTGCAGGCCTTCGGAGAAGATATCGGTGGTCATGCCGCCGAGCGTGCCGCCGATGTCGAGCCAATGCGCCATGCAGCAGGAGAAGCCGACGAGTGCGCCCTTGTGAAAGATCGGCAAGGTCAGCGTGACGTGATTGAGGTGGCTGCCGGTGAGATAGGCGTCGTTGGTGACGTAGATGTCGCCCGGCCGGATGTTCTTCTTGCCGAAATGCTTGATCTTGGCCTTCACCGTCTCCGCCATGCCGCGGATAAACATCGGCAGCCCGATGCCGATCGACACCGTCTCGCCGTCTGCCGTGAACAGCCCGGTGGTGAAATCCAGCGCCTCGTAGATGATGATGTTGTAGGCGGTGCGCATGAGGTTGGTCTTCATTTCCTCAGTCACCGCGATGACGCCGTTGCGCACGATCTCGGTGACGACCGGATCGACCTTCGCTTTGCGCGAGCGTTTCATTTTGATTTTGCGCCTCATTTCAACTCGATCACTCCGGCTTGATGTTCGCGAACTTGATCACCTTGGCCCATTTCTCGGTTTCGTCGGCAACGAGCTTGCCGAAATCGGCTGGCGAGCCGGGAAATGCCACGGAGCCGAGATCGGCAAGCCGCTTCTTCAGCGTGGCATCGGCGAGGCCGGCATTGATCTCCTTGTTGAGCTTGTCGACGATGTCGGCCGGCGTGTTCTTGGGCGCGCCGATGCCGTAGAAGCCGCTCGCATCGTAGCCCGGCACGAACTCCGCCACGCTCGGAACATCCGGCAAAGCATCCGTGCGCGACGCCGTGGTCACCGCCAGCGCCCGCAGCCTGCCGTCGCGGACATACCCGATCGCCGCTGAAATCGGAGCGAAATAGACCTGCACTTGGCCGCCGAGCAGATCGGTCAATGCCGGTGGCGAGCCGCGATAGGCGACATGCGCCATGTCGACGCCGGTCATGAACTTGAACAGCTCACCTGCCATATGCGGCGACGTGCCGACGCCGGGCGACGCCATGTTGATCTTGCCCGGATTGGCCTTGGCATAGGCGATGAACTCAGGGACCGTTTTGGCCGGAAACGACGACACCACGACCATGACATTGGGATCGCGGCTGATGCCGCCGACCGGCGCGATGTCGCGGATGAAATTGTAATTCAGCTTGTCGTAGAGCGTCGCATTGACCGCGTTGGCAAGCGACGCCAGCAGCAGCGTCTGCCCGTCGGCCGTCGCCTGGACGACCGCCTCGGTGGCGATACCGCTGCTGCCGCCGACCCTGTTCTCGACGACGAACGGCTGGCCGAGCCGATCGGACAGCCATTGTGCCATCAGGCGCGCCAGAATGTCGGGCGCGCCGCCGGCGCCGAAGCCGACGAGCAGGCGCACCGGCCGCGACGGATAGGCTTGCGCGCAAGCGAACCGCGGCGCGAATGGAAGCGCGACGGCGCCCGCTGCGAGATGCAGAAATTCTCGACGGAGCAATTTCATAATGACCCTGCCAATCCCGGCTGAAGCCTGCCCGACGTAAGCTAAAGACTTACCCTGCCTTGATGCCGGCGTCGCGAATGACTTTGCCCCACTTTTCCGTTTCGTCGGTGATGAGCTTGCCGAAATCGGCCGCCGAACCGGTCAGCACCATGCAGCCCATGTCGGCGAGCCGCGCTTTGATCGCGGGATCGGCGAGGCCGGCATTGGTCTCCCGGTTGAGCGTTTCGATAATGTCGGCGGGGGTGCCGGCCGGCGCGGCGATGCCGAACCATGAGCTCGTCTCATAGCCCGGCACGAATTCGCTGATGCTGGGCAGGTCCGGCAAGATGTCCGAGCGTTTGAGCGTGGTCACCCCCAAGGGGCGTAGCTGGCCGGCGCGGATATGCTCAATCGATGCAATCGTGGTCGCGAACGCGACCGGGACCTGTCCGGCAATCAGATCGGCCATCGCCGGCCCGTCGCCGCGATAAGGCACATGCTGCAGATTGACGCCGGTCATGACGTTGAACAACTGGCCGGCTAAATGGCTCGGCGTCCCGATGCCGGCCGAGGCGTAGCTGAGTTTGTTATCCTTGGCGTAGGCGATCAGTTCCGGAATTGTCTTCACCGGCAGCGACGGATGGACCTCGGCGACGTTGGGCAGGCGCACCACACCGGCGACCGGCGCCGTATCGCGAAGAAAATCGAAATTGAGATGCTCGTAGAGCGCGGCATTGGCCGCCACGGCGGGTGGCACCATGAGCAGCGTGTAGCCGTCGAGCGCCGCCTTCACCACGGTTTCGGCGCCGATATTGCCGCCCGCCCCCGGCCGGTTCTCGATGACGAATTGCTGGCCGAGCCGTTGCGACAGCCATTGGCCCATCAGGCGCGCGAGAATGTCGGTGGTGCTGCCGGCGGCGAAGCCGACGATCAGGCGTACCGGATGTGATGGATAATCGGCGGCGCAGGCGATACGCGAAATAGCGGGCAGCGCGGCGGCGCTGGCGGCGAGGTGCAGAAATTTTCGACGGTGAAATGTCATGGCTCATTCCGCCTTGATGCCGGCATCGCGGATGACTTTGCCCCATTTCTCGGTTTCGTCGGCGATCAGCTTGCCGAAGTCCGCCGGCGAGCCGGTGAGCGCCATGCCGCCCATGTCGTCGAGCCGCGCCTTGATCGTCGGATCGGCAAGGCCGGCATTGGTCTCGCGGTTGATGAGCGCGACGATGTCGGCGGGCGTTCCTTTCGGCGCAGCGATGCCGAACCACGAGCTCGCCTCGAAGCCCGGAACGGTTTCCGCCACGGTCGGAACGCCCGGCAGCGCATCCGAACGCTTGAGCGTGGTCACCGCGAGCGCACGCAACTGGCCGGCGCGGATATGTCCGATCGACGCCGTCATGGTCGCGAACCCGACCTGGACTTGGCCGGCGATGAGATCGACCATGGCCGGCCCGTCGCCGCGATAAGGGACGTGTTGCAAGTTGGCGCCGGTCATGGCGTTGAACAATTGTCCGGCCAGATGGCTCGCGGTGCCGATGCCGGCCGACTCGAAGCTGAGCTTGCCCGGATTGGCTTTGGCGTAGGCGATCAGTTCGGGGATCGTTTTGACCGGTAGCGAAGGATTGACCTCGGCGACGTTGGGCACGCGCACCACGCCGGCGACCGCCGTCGCGTCGCGGAGAAAAACGAAATTCAGATGCGGATAGAGCGCGGCATTGGCCGCGACCGCGGGCGGCACCATGTAGAGCGTGTAGCCGTCGGGCGTCGACTTGATCATCTCCTCAGCGGCGATATTGCCGCCGGCGCCCGGCCGATTCTCGACCACGAATTGCTGGCCGAGCTGTTGCGACAGCCATTGCCCGATCAGGCGGCCGAGAATGTCGGTCGTGCTGCCGGCGGCAAAGCCGACCAGGACGCGCACCGGATGCGACGGATAAGTGTCGGCTCGCGCGATCCGCGAGATCGCCGGCAGGGCAGCGGCGCCGGCGGCGAGGTGCAGGAATTTGCGGCGGGGCAATGTCATGGCGTGGTCCTCCTGGGCCAAAGCTGCCGAACTTCAACGTCCTCCGACTGCAATCACCAGGTTTCCCAAGGCATCGACCTCCATCGCGTCGCCCGGCATCAGCACCGTGGTCGAGGCGTATTCTTCGATCAAGGCCGGTCCCTTGATCTTATTCCCGGCGAGGAGTGCGTCGCGGCGAAAGGTCGGCGTCAAATGGAAGCGCCCGCCATAATAGACGTTGCGCTTGCCATTGGCTGCGGCCTTCGCCGGCGTCTTTTGGCCGCGCGCGATCTTGCGCTGCGGCGGCTTGCGCATCAGCCCGGTCACGGTCGAACGCAGGCTGACGATCTCGGCGCGTTCGGCCGGCGCGGACGTGCCGTAGCGCTGCGCGTGCATGGCGTCGAAATGGCGCTTGATCGCGTTGCGGTCCTTGCGCGCGAATACCGCCATCGGCAGGTCGACGGTGACCGCGTGCTCCTGGCCGACATAGCGCATGTCGGCCGCGCGCTTGACCGCGATCTGCTGCGGCTTGACCGAGGTGCCGGCGATGGCGTCGCGGCCTTGTTGCTCCAGCGCGCGATAGACTTTTTCAATCACATCGAATTTGGCGTCTTCCAGCGGCGTGAACCAGGTGCGCACGAAATCGTAGCGCAGATCGGAGAACAGCATGCCGAAGGCCGAAAAAACGCCAGGCGCGAACGGCACGATGACTTTGCCCATGCCGATCTCGCGCGCCACCTCGACGGCGTGCAGGGGACCGGCGCCGCCATAGGCGAACAGCACGAAATCGCCGGCATCGAAACCGCGCTCGGTGGTGACGCCCTTCACCGCATAGGACATCGCCGTGGCGGCAATGCGCAAGATTCCGTCGGCGGCTTCGACCGCGCTCATGCCGAGCGGATCGCCGATCTTTTCTTGCAGCGCGCGCTCGGCGGCGACGACGTCGAGCTTCATCTCGCCGCCCAGAAAGCGCTCGGCGCCAAGCCGGCCAAGCATCAGGTTGGCGTCGGTCACGGTCGGCTCGGTGCCGCCGAGGCCGTAACAGGCCGGACCGGGCGAAGCGCCCGCGCTCTGCGGGCCGAGGCGGAGCGCGCCGTCGTCGACGCGAGCGATCGAGCCGCCGCCGGCAGAGACCTCGAAAATGTCCATCATGGCGATCTGCACCGGCAGCGCCTTCTCGTAGCCGCCGATCAGCGCCGCGCCGGTGGTCAAAGCCTCGCCGTGATAAATAACGCCGGCCTTCGCCGTGGTGCCGCCCATGTCGAAGGCGATGGCATTGTCGATTTTCAGCGCGCGGCACAGCGCCTGGGTGCCGATGACGCCGGCGGCCGGCCCGGATTCCAGCATGCGCACGCACTGGTCTTGGGCTTGCTCCGCCTCGTAAAGGCCGCCGGTCGATTGCACCACCAGGAACGAGCCGGCGAAACCGGCCTTGCGCATATGGGCATCGATCTCGCCGATATAGCGGCGCACTTTTGGGCCGATATAGGCGTTGGCCGCCACCGTCGCGCAGCGCTCGAACTCGCGATATTCCTGCGACAGTTCGTGAGAAGCCGAGACGAACAGCGCCGGGTGATTTTTTTCCAGGATCGCTTTCGCCCGCCGTTCGTGATCGGCATTGGCGTAACAATTGAGGAAGAGAATCGCGGCGGCTTCGATGCCGAGCCGTTCGAACTCCTTGCCGAGCGCAGCGATCTCGTCGTCGTCGAGCGGCTTGTCGATTTCGCCGTCGGCCAGCATGCGCTCGTGCACTTCGAAGCGCAGCGCCCGCTCGATCAGCGGCACATGTTTCTGGAAGAACAGATTGTAAGCGTCCGGCCGGTTGATGCGGCCGATCTCGTAGATATCGCGAAAGCCTTCGGTGATCAGCAGTGCGGTCTTGGCACCGGTGCGCTCAAGCATCGTATTGATGGCGATGGTCGAGCCGTGCAGGAACAGCCCGGCGGAGCGATAGTCGCTGCCGGCCTTGGCGACACCTGCGCTGATCCCTTCGACCAGATGCGCCGGCGTCGACAGCGCCTTGCCGAAGGTGAGCTTGCCGGACTTTTCGTCGAACACCGCGATATCGGTAAAGGTGCCACCGATATCCGCCGCCAGCCGCAATCGCCCCTGCGCCATTCCAAAATGCCTCATGCGTCCAGCACGACGTATTCGTCTTCGACGCTGACGGCAAACGTCTCGGCCACATAGGGGCCCTCGACCAATGCCGCGCCGGGCGCCACCGACACCGAAAATTGCCGCGCCCGGATGCGCGATGGATCGCACCAGGATTTGCCGGTGCGCACGTCGAACTCCCAGCCGTGCCATGGGCAGCGGATGATCTCGCCCTGGCGCGAATAGCGGTATTCGCCGGGCTCTTTGGCTTCGACCAGGCCGGTCAAGCGGCCTTCGCACAGGCTGCCGCCCTGATGCGGGCAGCGGTTGGCGAGCGCGAAGAACTCGCCCTTGATGTTGAACACCGCGATCTGGCGGCCCTTGATGTCGACGAGCTTGCGGGTGCCGGCGGGAAATTCGCGCAACGCGGCGATCACGTGTTTCGCCATGGATTTATGCCGCCTGCTCTGCGAGACGGCTGTAGGTCGCAAGCGCATTGTCGCGCCGGATCTTGCCGTGCAGCTTTTGCGGAATGCCCGCCGGCATGATGGCGTCGCCGTCGAACTGCCAGTGCGGAAAGTCGGACGCGAACAGCAGCATGTCGTCGGACTGCATGTGCTCGATCAGTTTTGCCACCGCCGCCGGATCGTCCGGACCGTCGAACGGCTGAATGGTGAGCCGCACGTGATCGCGCACGATCTCGGCCGGCGAGCGGTCGATCCACGGCACTTCGAGCCGCACGCCGCGCCAGAATTTCGACAGCCGCCACAAAAACGCCGGTAGCCAGGTGACGCCGGATTCCAACAGCACCACTTTGAGCTTCGGATATTTCACGAACACGCCTTCGCAAACGAGGCTCGCCAACTGCGACTGAAAGCCTTGCGACTGCGCCGCGTAATCCTCGACATACCAGGACGGCCAGCCGAGCGAGGTCACCGGATGCCGGTAGCTCGAGCCGGCATGGATGCCGAGCGGCAGGCCGTGGCGCTCGGCGGCTTCATAGACCGGCCAATATTGGCGGCGGCCGAGCGGCATTTCGCCCATGCACAGTACCAGCACCTGCACGAAGCGCTGGTCGGCGGCGCAGCGCTCGATCTCGGCGACGGCGAATTCGGTGTTCTGCATCGGCACCACGATCGAAGCGCGCAGCCGCGGATCGCGGTCGAGCCATTCCTTGGCGACCCAGTCGTTGATCGCCTTGGCGAACGCCGCCGCCATGTCCTCGCTGTACAGAAGCTGCACGCCATAGAGGCAATGGCAGATGGCGATGTCGATGTTCCAACGGTCGAGTGCGTGCGTGCGCAGCGCGTCCAATGTATTGGCCGGCGCGCCACCCTTGCCGCGCCAATCCGGCCGCGCCGTGAGCGGCGCATTCGGCGGATAGCTGATCGATTCCAGCGAATTCATGCCGCGGTCGACCACGCTGTCGCGCCAATATTCGTCGAGATGCGGCAACAGCGCCTGCATGCTCGGCACATTGACGTGCACGTCGCAATCGATTGTCGACCATGACGCGGTCACGGCGTCTCCTCGGGCATTTGGCGTATTATCGGCACCGGCGGGGCGGGCGCGTCAAGGCGACTGCAGCGGACCCGGCAAGGCGCGCTCGGCTTCCGCCTCGAGCTGCGCCTCATGGCCGCGCACGAAATGGGCGGCGATGACCAGGACGATGACGGTGGCAATGACGAGGACGATCACGCCCCAGCCGGCGAGGCGCTCGACTTGCCGGCCCAGCGTATAGGCGGCGGTGCCGAAGAACATCGCCCAGACGGAAGCGCCGAAGACATTCGCCAACAGGAATTGCGGCCACGGCATGCGATTGGCGCCGGCCATGACGCCGGCGACCGTGCGCAGGACCGGGACGAACTGAGCGACGATGACGATCTTGCCGCCATGGCGCAGGAACAGATATTGGCCAAGCTTGATCCGCGCCTCATTGATCCAGATGTAGCAGCCGTAGCGCAGCAGCAGCCAATAGCCGAAGTAGCGGCCGATCAGATAGCCGAGGGTGCGGCCGATGATCGAGGCGCCCGCCGCCGTCAGGATCACCGCCACGATATTGAACTCGTGCTTGGTGCCGGAAATGACCGAGGCGATGATCAGCGCCGTCTCGCCCGGCACCGGAAAGCCTATGCCTTCCAGGCCGATGGTGCCGGCGACCACGAGCAGGCCGTAGGCATGAATGAGATGGGCGATGAATGGCATGAAGGCTGTGTGTTTACCCGGGCACCGCTCACTTATACTTATTCGCTAGGAAAGAGAACTCCTTGACTTGCCATCTTAGTCTCGCGCAGGCGTGGCTGGGTTTGCTTAAAACGCGGGTGCGACGCCATGTATAAGGACTTGCGCGAATTCATCGCTGCCGTCGATAAGCTCGGTGCCTTGCGGCACATCGAAGGCGCCGACCCGCGGTTTGAGATCGGCGGTATCACCGAGGTCGCGGCCGGCCTGCCTGACTGTCCGGCGCTGCTGTTCGACAACATCAAAGGCCACCAACGCGGCTTTCGCGTCTTCACCAATGCCACCACCAATGTGCAGCGCGCGGCGCTGGCGCTCGGGCTTGACCCGACGCTGCGGCCGCTCGACGCGCTGAAAGCCTGGATGGAGAAGCGCAGGATTTTGCAGCCGCAGCCGCCGGTCACCGTCAAAACCGCCGCGTTCCTCGACAACACGATGACCGGCCGCGACGTCGATATCGCGCGCTTCCCGGCGCCGATCTGGCACCGCCACGACGGCGGGCCGTTCACCGGCTCGGGCTCGCTCGTCATCATGCGCGATCCCGACTCTGGCTGGATCAATGCCTCGATCTATCGCGTCCAGGTGCACGGGCCAAACAAAGTCACGGTGCAGTTCGATCACGGCGGCCGCCACGGCGCCATCATCGCCAAAAAATATTGGGACCGCGGCGAGAGCTGCCCCGTGGCCATCGTGCACGGCGAGGATCCGGCATTGTTCATCGCCGGCTTCGAATATTTGCCCGACGGCCGCTCGGAATACGAGTTCGCCGGCTCGATCAAAGGCGCACCGATCGAAGTATTCGCCGGCCCGCAGACTGGTCTGCCGCTTCCCGCCCTGGCGGAAATCATTTTCGAAGGCCGCTTGCTGCCGATGAGCGAAGCGACGCTGCCCGAGGGACCGTTCGGCGAATTCACCGGCTATTACGCCGCCGCGGCGCGGCCGGGGCCGGTGATGGAGGTGAGCGCCATCCATCACCGCAACGATCCGATCCTGCTCGGCTCGCCGCCGATGAAACCGCCGCGCTTTCATTTTGGCCTGCCATTCCGCGCCGCCACCATCTGGAGCAATCTCGAAGCCGCCGGTGTTAGTGACGTGGTCGGCGCCTGGCAGCATGTTTCGCAGCTCATGACCGTGGTGGCGCTGCGGCAGCGCTACGACGGCCACGCCAAGCGCGCGGCGCTGGTCGCAGCGGCACACAGCTACATGGCGCGCATCATCGTCGTGGTCGACGACGACATCGATCCATCGAACCTCGCCGACGTGATGTGGGCGGTCGCCACCCGCTGCGAACCGGCCGAAGGCATCGACATCGTGCGCAACGCCTGGAGCTCGGCGCTCGATCCGCGCATTGCGCCGGACGACAAGCAGCGAGGCGTCACCTCACACTCCAAGGCAATCATCGACGCCTGCCGGCCGTTTGCCTGGCGCGACAAATTTCCACCGACCTCGGCGTTGTCACCCGATGAGACGCGGGAGATAGAGGCGAAATGGGGGAAGCTTTTGTAGAATCGAGCCCAAAGGACGACGCATCAGGTTATGATTTTCACCGCCTATCTCGACGAAAGCGGTACTCACGCGGGAGCGTCTGTATCCGCATTAGCAGGTTTCGTAGGGCACGCACGCCAGTGGCGCAAATTTGAAAAACGCGTTGGCAGACTATTTGCGCGATTTCACGTGAATATTTTTCACGCTATCGATGTTCGGCGCGGAGACGACGATTTCGAAGGATGGACCGTAGATAAAAAAATCGATTTTTACGACGAGTTCCAACACATCATCAATGACACGCTTGAAAGTGGCGTGGTCGCCTTCCTCGAAGAAGACGATTACAAATATTACCGGAATTTGTATTGGCCAAAAAAGACGCGACCTGATTCAAAATACACCCTTATGTTTCGAGGCTGCCTAGCCCATATTGTTGATGTTATCGGGCATATTCCAGATACTATTGAGCCGCACCTTTATGTTGTTTTGGAAGATGGTCACAAGAACGCGCAAGATGTGGTGCGTAACTATGATTGCGTGCGCGGCCGACTCGGCAATACGGGACGAGCATTGTCTGGGCTGTCTTTCGACAACAAAAAGAGCTGCTTGCCGCTCGCCGCAGCTGATCTATTTGCCTATTCGGTATGGGGTAACAGAGTGGGTCAAAAG
>JBEKKM010000038.1:0-46889 GCA_050010715.1 Xanthobacteraceae bacterium
AGCAGCCCTCGTCGATGCGGGTTTCGGTCAGGCCCATGGCGCGGGCTTTGCTGGAGCGCAGGCTGGCAAAATAATTGTCGCCGGCAAAGCGCGCCAACAGGATGCGCATGATCTCCTTGAGCTTGTGATCGACATGGCCCTGTGCGTGGCTCATCAAGAGCGCGCGCATCAACGGCACGGCCTGCTCCGGCGCGCGCGCGACGATGCGCCCGAACAGATCGTCCGGTACGCCGAGCGCTTCGCCCTCGGCGATCAGCGCGCGCAATTCGGGGTCGGTGATCGCTTCCTTCGGCAGCGGTGCAATATGGCTCATTCCGCGGCCTCCGGTTTGAGCGACGTCGGCGCCGCGCCATAAAGCTTTTCCGACTCCGCCTGGCTCACCAGGCGGCCGTCAGGCGAGAACAGCGGATAGAATTTCAGCGTGCCGAAAAACGTGTGATAGCCGAGATTGAAGCCGATGAAGGCGCCGAGCTCGACGATCTCGTCGTCGCTGTAGTATTTGCGCAGTTCTTCGAAAAAGCTGGCATCGACCGCGTCAGGATTGACCGACATCAGCTCGCTGTATCGCAGCGCGATCTTCTCCGCTGCCGTAAAGCGCTTGCTCTCGGCATAATTGTCGATGCCTTCATCGAGCAGCTCTTCCGATAATCCCTGTCGCTTCGCCGAAGCAGACCGGACATTCCCTCAATAGGTACAGCTCGCCGCGCGCGACAGCTGAACCCGGATGACTTCCTTGAGCGGATGCGGAATGCGGCCTTTATTGAAGCAGGCGTCCCAGGCCACGAACATCGCCTCGCACAGGTCGATGTTGTGGCCCATCATGGCGTGAAAGCCGGGATCCGGCGCGCGGTGCTCCAGGCACTTGTCGATATAGGGCTTCAGCTTGGTCTGCCGCAGCGCCTCGATATCCAGCATCGTGATATTCGGCATGGGTGCGCGAGCCTCCCTACGATAGCGTCGATGCTGGCATGGTGGCAGGCAACCGGGCAAGCCATCGGCATCGTGCAGCGGTTTGATTGAGCCAAAATAGAAACGGCGCCGACCGAAGTCGGCGCCGTTAGCATCCCCCGACGCTAAAACTCTGTCGGCCTAGTTTGGCCGCGCCGACGAATCCAGACCACTGGCGACGCGTGCCGGCGACATCGGCTGGCTTTGCGGCGCCAGCACCACGACGACCGTGCCCATTTTGACGCGGCTGTAAAGGTCGATGACGTCTTCGTTTGTCATGCGAATACAGCCTGACGAGATCGCCTGTCCGATATATTCCGGCTGATTGGTGCCGTGGATGCGGTACAGCGTGTCCTTGTTGCCGGAGAATAAATACAGGCCACGCGCGCCGAGCGGATTATGCGGTCCGCCGGTGACGTAAGCCGGCAGCGGGCCGAGCCGCTGCTGCTCACCGGGCGTCGGCGTCCAGCCCGGCCATTCTTCCATGCGGCCGACCTTGGCGATGCCGCTCCACACCTGGGCGTCTTCGCCGACGGTGATGCCGTAGCGGATGGCCTGGTGGTTCGGCATCACGTAGTAGAGGAACTTGTTGTCGCTATCGATGACGATCGAGCCCGGCGCTTCCTTGCGGTCGAAGCTGACGACGTGCCGGCGATAGGGCTCGGGGATCGAGGCCTGCGCATAGGGCAGGTTCGACATCAATTCCTTGTCGCGCGGCTTCCAGGCCGCTTGAGTCGCCGGCTCAAGCGTCTCCTGCATGCAGCCGCCGAGCATCAGACCGATAATCAGAAATGCTATTGTACGCATGGTCATGGTCGCCACTTCCCATCACCCCCGCTCACGCCCGCCCGCCGAATGCCTCGATTTCAATAACCAAATCGCGCTGCAGTTTCCAGCCGATAAGGTGTCTGTCCCATACAGTTCGGCGCCAGGTGTTGCAGGAATGCCGCACTATCCACGGGTTGCTTTGGATAATCGGCTCATTCGTCCCAAAACCCATCAGTCGCGGCCAGGATACGCCGCACCCATTAAGCAAGGGTTTACCATGGCCGGTATCTGGTGCCGCCGTGAGTTCGGTTGAAATGTCACGACAGCGCACGATTTGTCGCCCATTTCCGCCGCACTCGCCGCTTATGATTTGAGCATCACTCACCGGAATGGGAATGGGGTTTCATAATGCAAGACGCTTTCGCCGACTTCGCCAAAAAGACCGCCGCAAAGAACGGCAACGACCGCAAAACTCATAGCGAAGCTACGGCGCTGGCCGGCTGCTACGGGCAGATTGGCATTTCCGCAGTTGTCGCCGCCGTGCGCTACCAGGGCAGCGCCAAGAACCCGGCCTACGCGCCGGCTTCGAACAAATGGCGCGACCGTATCGCCGAGGCGGCGGCCTAATCCGCTGCACTTATCCGGCTTCGGTTGGAAAAAGGGGACGTGACGTCCCCTTTTTGCTTTTTCAGGAGGCCATTGTGGGCGATACGATGCCCGGTGCCGTCGCGCAGGCCGCTGGCGACGGATCCACGACACGAGCATCGCGGGCGGACGCAGAGCCGATACCATGGCCGACTTTTCCGCAGCCGAGATCGAGGCCGGACGGCGCTTATTCGCTGGCGCATGGGATTTTATCTCCGCGGCGGGCGGGCTCGACTCGGTGCCGCCGATGGGCGCGCCGGAGATTGCGTTTGCCGGCCGCTCCAACGTCGGCAAGTCGAGCCTGATCAATGCGCTGACCGGTCGCCGCGCGCTGGCGCGCACCTCGAATACGCCCGGCCGTACGCAAGAGCTGATTTTTTTCGGCGGCCCGGATCGGCTCGTGCTGGTCGACATGCCGGGTTACGGTTATGCGGCGGCGGCCAAGAGCAAGGTCGCCGCCTGGACCGATCTCATCCATGACTATCTGCGCGGCCGTGCCACGCTGGCGCGCGTCTATGTGCTGATCGACGCGCGGCATGGGCTCAAAGACGTCGACGACGCCATTCTCGATACGTTGAGTAAAGCCGCCGTCAGCCACGAGATCGTGCTGACCAAATGCGACCAGATCGACGAATCGGCGCTCGCCGAGCGCACCGAAGCGGTCAAAGCAGCGGTGCGAAAGCGGCCGGCGGCGTTTCCCGACCTGATCGCCACCTCGGCGCGAACCGGCGCCGGCATCGATCTGCTGCGCGCCGCCATTGCGCGGCTTCTGGCCGAGCGCGGTGGCAAGACTAGCCCATGACCGATGACATGCGGGAACGTCAAACATGAACGACGGACTGGAAGGCGTGATCGCGGCAGAAACGGTGCTGAGCCATGCCGATGGCGAGAGCGGTGCGGTCTGGGTGCGCGGTCACACCATCGAGCGCCTTGCCGCCGAGCACGGTTATGAGGGCGCGGTGGCGGTGATGTGGGAGGGCTTCGCCGGTGACGGCCTCACCCGCGCCGGGATGCGGGAGACGCTCGCAGCCGCGCGTGTAAAAGCGTTCGCGCGGAGCGGGGAATGGCTTGCCTGCGCGGCACCGCGGCCGCTGGCCGAAGGTTTGCGCATCGCGCTTGCGGCGTTGCCGGACGACGCCGAGCCCCCGGCTATACTCGCGACCTTGCCGGTGGCGATCGCTATGCTCGTGCGCGCCCATGTCGGCAAGGCGCCGGTCGCGCCCGATCCGTCGCTCGCCACTGCCGCCGATCTTTTGCACATGATCGCCGGCGCGCCGGTTGAGCCGCAACGCGCCGCGGCGCTCGATACTTATCTCGCGACGGTGATCGACAACGGCCTCGGCAATTCCACTTTCGCGGCGCGCGTCGTTGTCTCGTCGCGCGCCTCGCTCGCCGCGGCGGCGCTGGGCGGTTACTGCGCGTTTTGCGGCCCGCTGCATGGCGGCGCGCCGGGGCTCGCGCTCGATATGCTCGACGAGATCGAGGCGAGCGGCGACGTCGACGGCTGGATCGAGCGCAAGCTTGCTTCCGGCGGACGCCTGATGGGCTTCGGTCATCGCGTCTTCCGCCATCGCGATCCGCGCGCTGACCTGTTGCGCGCCGCGCTCAAGCGCCTCGATCCAAACTCCGCCCGCCTCGGCCTTGTCATCGATGTCGAGCGCCGCGCGGTTGCGGCGCTGCAACGCCGCAAGCCCGGTCGCCGCGTCGAGGCCAATATCGAGATGGACGCAGGTCTCCTGCTCGACGCTATCGGCTTGCCGCGCCAGACCTTCACGCCGGTCTTTGCCGTCGCGCGCTGCGCCGCCTGGCTGGCGCATGCCATGGAGCAGCGGCAAACCGGCCGCATGATCCGCCCGGCCTCGACCTATATCGGGCCTACTCCCGTCGAGGCGGCTCCTGTCGATGCAGCTTCTGCCGAATGAGTTGTCGCGCCCCGTGCGCACCGCTACATAAGCTTCGCCAAAAGATTGCCGGGAAGACCGATCCGATGAGCGCAAGCGACCCCGTTAGCCCCGAGGTGCAGGCCCGTATCCTGTCCGAAGCGCTGCCCTATATGCAGCGCTACGACGAGGAGATCATCGTCGTGAAATACGGCGGCCACGCCATGGGCGAGGAACAGCTCGCCCGCGACTTCGCCCGCGATATTGTGCTTCTGGAGCAGACCGCCATCAATCCGATCGTGGTCCACGGCGGCGGGCCGCAAATCGAGGCGATGCTGAAAAAAGTCGGCGTGCAGTCGCAATACGCCGCCGGCTTGCGCATCACCGACGCCAAGACGCTGGAAATCGTCGAAATGGTGCTGGCCGGCTCCATCAACAAGCAGATGGTCGGCTATATCAACGAGGCCGGCGGCAAGGCGGTCGGCTTGTGCGGCAAGGACGGCAACATGGTGGTGGCGCGCAAGCTCACCCGCACCGTGATCGATCCGGACTCCGCGATCGAGCAAGTGATCGATCTCGGCTATGTCGGCGAGCCGGACAAGGTCGACACCACGGTGCTGACGCAGATTCTCGGCCGCGAGATCATCCCGGTGCTGGCGCCGGTCGCCGCGGCGGCCAATGGCGGCACCTTCAACGTCAACGCCGACACCTTTGCGGGAGCCATCGCCGGCGCGCTCAAGGCCAAGCGTCTCTTGCTGCTCACCGACGTGCCCGGCGTGCTCGACAAGTCGAAGCAGTTGATCAAGGAGCTGTCGGTCGACGACGCGCGCCGCCTGATCGCCGACGGCACCATTTCGGGCGGCATGATTCCCAAGGTCGAGACCTGCATCGACGCGCTCGATCACGGCGTCGAAGGCGTCGTCATCCTCGACGGCAAGGTGCCGCATGCGGTGCTGCTGGAATTGTTCACCGAACTGGGCTCCGGCACGCTCATTCACCAATAATCCTCGATCGCCGTCGCGGCGCTGCAGCCGCCCGGCGCTCGCTCCAAGCAACTTCAGGCTTTCATGAGCACGTCTGTCTCAGCCTCACGCCTTGTCCTGCCTATCGGCCCCGGGATTGCCGCGGCGACCTCGCTCGGGATTTCCGACGTTCTGGCGAAAGTAGTTTTGGCGTCCGGTAGCGACGTGCTGACCATGCTGTCGTTTCGCGGCGTCGCCGGTCTCGCCTTCATGGCGCTGTGGCTTCGGCTTGGCGCAAAACCGTTCGCCGATGCGCGCCAGCGCTGGATTGCGCTCGGCATCGGCATCATTCTGGCCGGCGTCGTCTTTTGTCTGTTCAAGGCGATCGACGCGATCGACGTGCCGACGGCGATCCTGTCCTACTTCATCTATCCGCTGTTGACCGGGCTGATCGCGTCCGCGGTCGGGCTGGAGCGGCTGCGCTGGCGCGGCGTCTTATGCGCCGTCGCCGCCTTCTTCGGCCTGGCGGTGATGATCGGGGCCCATCCCGCGGGTCTCGCCTTCGCCGGCGTCGCCTTTGCGCTCGGCGCCGCCTGTTGCCGCACCGCCATCCTTCTGCTCACCCGCGCCTTTCTCGGCGGCGCCGATGCGCGGCTGTCGACGTGGTATTCGCTGGTCTCGTCGACGGCGCTGTTCGTCGCCTTGTCGCTCGGCACCTTGAACTGGCAGCCGCCGCAGACGCC
The DNA here is from genome assembly GCA_050010715.1 of Xanthobacteraceae bacterium. Taxonomy (GTDB): domain Bacteria; phylum Pseudomonadota; class Alphaproteobacteria; order Rhizobiales; family Xanthobacteraceae; genus BOG-931. Next base: position 5,947 of record JBEKKM010000038.1, read on the forward strand.
GACCGGCTGGATGGCCATCGTCGGCATGAGCGTCGCCATCACCTCGGGCTTCCTGTTCATCTTCGTGTCGACCGTGCGCGTCGGCGCGTTTCGCACGGCGCTGATTATGAATCTGGAGCCGCTGTTGGCGACCATTCTCAGCGCGCTGCTGCTTGGCGAGGTGATCACGCCGGTCCAGGGGCTCGGCGCCGGCATCATGCTGGCGGCTTTGGTCGCATTCCAGTTGTGGCGCTGACGGTGTAACATCGCGGACGAAAAAAATCGGGAGGAGCCTATGAATACGCCAAGGAGCGCGCATCGATTCTCGGCTACGTGCAGCTGCTGCGTGTCGCGCCGGACGTTTCTTGCCAGCGCCGCGGCTGTCGGCGCAACGGCGCTGCTGTCCGGCCAAGACGCGGCAGCACAAGGCGCGCCGGCGAAGCTGATCGACACCCATCATCATTTTTATCCGCCGGCCTATCAGAAAGCCTGGGCCGATTGGGAGGACGCGCGCAAGATTCCGCATCTCGGCGTGCAACTGTCGTGGACGCCCGCGCAGGACATCGAGGCCATGGACAAGAACGGCATCACCACCGCCGTGCTGTCGCTGCCGTCGACTCCCGGCGTGTGGTTCGACGGCGCCGCCGGCCCGGCCCACGACATCGCGCGGATGTGCAGCGATTTCGCCGCCGAGATGGTGCGCAATCATCCGGGTCGCTACGGCCTGTTCGCGCCGCTGTCGATGATGGACATCGACGCGACCTTGAAGGAGATCGAATACGCTTTCGATACGCTGCACGCCGACGGCGTCAACCTGCAAACCAATTACGGTGACAAGTGGCTCGGCGATGCGGCTTATAAGCCGGTATTGGAGGAACTTAACCGCCGCAAGGCCGTGGCCTACGTGCATCCGCTGGTGGCGAGCTGCTGTGCTCGGCTGAGCGTCGGCGCTTTTCCGGCGGTGATCGAAGTGCCGCACGACACCACGCGCACGGTCACCAGCCTTCTGCTCAGCGGCAGCTTTGCCCGTGAGCGCGACATCAAATGGCTGTTCTCGCACGGCGGCGGCACCATCCCGTTCCTCGCCGGCCGCATCGAGGCGTTCTACGAGCAGCGCGCGCGCGGCCCGAACGGCTTTGCGCCCGACGGCATCGAGGCCGAATTCCGCCGCCTCTATTACGACACCGCGAATGCCACGCATCCCGCCGCGATGGCGGCGTTGATGAAGCTCGTGCCGGTGTCGCAGATCACCTACGGCACCGACTATCCGTATTTCCCGCTCAACCAGATCGACAATTTGCGGCAGCTCAATCTGCCGGCGGCCGATCTGGCGGCGATCATGAACGGCAATGCCGCGCGGCTGCTGCCGCGGCTGAGCGCGTGAACTGGAAGGTATTGACGGCGGCCGTCGCGCTGGCCGCCTTATCCGCTCCGGCGCTGGCGCAAAACCAGGCGCCGCCGGCCGAGCAGAAAAACGACGTCGCGCTGGCGCTGGTGCTCGCGGTCGATGCCTCGGGCAGCGTCGACAACCGGCGCTTCGAATTGCAGAAGCAAGGCTATGCGGCGGCATTCCGCAGCCCAAAGGTTCTCAACTCGATCCGCTCGCTGATGACGCAGTCGATCGCCGTCACCATGATGCAATGGACCGGGCCGCGGCTGCATGTGGTGGTGGTCGATTGGATGCTGGTCAAGGACGAAGCGAGCGTGAATGCGCTTGCCGCAGCAATCGAAGCCGCGCCGCGGCAATTGTTCGGCGGCGGCACCTCGATCTCCGGCGCCATCGACTATGCGCGTCTCCTCCTGGCGCAATGTCCGTGCACTGCGGCGCGGCGGGTGATCGACGTTTCCGGCGACGGATCCAACAATTCCGGCCGGCCGGTGACCCAGGCGCGCGACGAAGCGGTCCATGACGGCGTCGGCATCAACGGCCTGCCGATCCTCGCCATCGAGCCCTTTCTCGACCGCTACTATTATGACAATGTCATTGGCGGTCCGGGCGCATTCATGATTCCGGCCGAGAATTATGACACTTTCGCCGACGCGATCTTGAAGAAGCTGATCACCGAGATCGCGATGAACGGCGAAAGCCGATCAATTGCAATTGATCCAAACTCGCAGCACACGTCACAAACTCGGCCAAGTTCCCGCGCAAGCTTGACGAATTCCGTAAAGTCCATATCTGAAGTGCCGCGGTGAGGGCGGTCGATGCGCGGGTTCCATAACAATTCCTTCGACCCCCAGACGCTGGTCGTCTTGGAAGCCGCGTTCGACGAGGCGTGGCTGACCTTGAAGGCGATCGGCAACACCACGGTGAAGCCCGACGAACTGGCGCGCTCGGTGCTGGCGCTGGCCATGGAGGGCGAGCGCGATCCGGTGCGGCTGCACGACGGCGCGCTCAAGGGCCTGGTGCCGGCGGCGTCGTGGCGCGAGGCCGGCTGAGTTGCCGTCAGGGATGCGCGGCCAGGATCGCGACCCCGGCAACCAAAATACCGGCGACGATGCCGCAAAACATTGCCAACAAAAATGGAACTGATTTCCTGAGTCGCCGCCGCATCCATTGCCCCCGGCGCGCCGCCTGCTAGAACTGATTCGGCGTCGCGCCGCGCCTCATCGCCAGGAACTGTGGCAACAAAGAGTCGCCGGTTTAAATGCATTTTACGCGGAGCATATGGCGGCCTTGGTAGCTTGGATGCTGGTTGTTCGCGTTGATGATTTTGTCAAGGATAGAGGACCGCCGAAGGCGGCGGCGCTTCGCGCCGTCCTTGACAAAATCATCAACGTGAACAGAGTGCTTTCCAAGCGATCAAGGCCGCTTTCTGGGCCTTTCATATCTGTTTGATCTCACAAACGGGCGGTCGGAATGATCAAGCGCCCCGCGCGCGGTTTTGCCAACGTCGAGACCTGGGTCTTCGACCTCGACAACACGCTCTATCCGCATCACCTGAATCTCTGGCAGCAGGTCGACGTGCGCATCCGCGACTACATCGTCGATTTTTTGAAGATCACCCACGACGAGGCGTTCCGGCTGCAGAAGGATTATTACAAGCGCTACGGCACAACCATGCGCGGACTGATGGCGGAGCACGGCCTGCAGCCTGACGAATTTTTGGAGATGGTGCACCAGATCGATCACTCGCCGCTGACGCCCAACCCCGCGCTCGGCGCGGCGATCGCGCAACTCTCCGGCCGCAAGCTCATCTTGACCAACGGCACCCGCGAGCATGCCGACGCGGTGTTGCGCCGGCTCGAGATCGAGCATCATTTCGACGACGTGTTCGACATCCGAGCGGCCGAGCTCGAACCGAAGCCGCAGCCGGTGGTTTACGAACGCTTCCTCGCCCGCCACGACGTCGATCCGAACAAAGCCGCGATCTTCGAGGACCTCGCCCGCAATCTCGAAGTGCCGCACGCGCTCGGCATGACCACGGTGCTGGTGGTGCCGCAAGGCGCTCGCGTGGTGCTGCGCGAGGATTGGGAGCTCGCCGGCCGCGACGCGCCCCATGTCGATCACGTCGCCGACGATCTCGCCGATTTTTTGCGCGGGATCGATCAGAAATAGCCGGCAAGCACGGCCATATGCCAGGCGACCGGAATGAGGACCGCGATGGCAGGGCCGGAATCGCGCCGATAGACCGGTTGGATTTGGCCGTTGCCGCGCAACGCGCTCAAGCCGCCATAAACGATCGCATAAATCAAAATCCAGAACGCCAGCTTGTAAATGCCCAGCCAGTAAAACACGCCGGCGCCGAGCCCTATTGCCATTGTGATCATTGCACGCCCTTTGCTCGTATCGTCTGCAACGTCGGCCATGCAAGAACGGTTCCAATTTGGCCGGCCGCGCCCGCGCCGCTTGACATCCCGCCAGCACGCTCCGACAAACCGCGCAGCGGGGAGGAGTTTCATGTCAGCCGGGACGGACAATCTGGCCAAGACGATCGATGCAGCCTTCGAGCAGCGCGACACCATCGGGCCATCGACCAAGGGCGCGGTGCGCGAGGCGGTCGAAGAGGCGCTCGATTTGCTCGATCGCGGCGCCGCGCGCGTCGCCGAGAAGGCGGCCGACCGCTCTTGGCATGTCAATCAGTGGCTTAAGAAGGCGGTGCTGCTGTCGTTCCGCCTCAACGACATGAGCGAAATCCCCGGCGGTCCCGGCCATGCCGCGTGGTGGGACAAGGTGCCGTCGAAGTTCGACAATTGGCACGACAATAATTTCCGCGCCGCCGGTTTTCGCGCGGTGCCGGGCTGCGTGGTGCGCCGCTCCGCCTATATCGCGCCCGGCGTGGTGCTGATGCCGTCGTTCGTCAATCTCGGCGCCTATGTCGATTCCGGCACCATGATCGATACCTGGTCGACGGTGGGCTCGTGTGCGCAGATCGGCAAGAACTGTCACATCTCCGGCGGCGTCGGCATCGGCGGCGTGCTCGAGCCGCTCCAAGCCGGCCCGGTGATCGTCGAGGACAATTGCTTCATCGGCGCGCGCTCGGAAGTCGCCGAAGGCGTCATCGTGCGCCAAGGCGCGGTGCTGTCCATGGGCGTGTTCATCGGCGCCTCGACCAAGATCGTCGACCGCGACAGCGGCGAGATTTTTCAGGGCGAGGTGCCGGCCTATTCCGTGGTGGTGCCGGGCACGACCGCAGGCAAGCCGGGTAAGAACGGCGAAGCCAGCCCGAACCTTTACTGTGCCGTCATCGTCAAGCGTGTCGACGAAAAGACCCGCGCCAAAACCTCGATCAACGAACTGCTGCGCGACTAAGTCGGCTAAGTCCGTGAACAAAATCCTGCCGATGGATTGGGCCTATCTGCTCAACAGTTTTGACGGCCGCATCGGCCGGCAGACGTTCTGGATCGCCTTCGGCGTGGTGACGGTCGCCGAGATTTTTGGCCACTTCATCGCCGAGCAGATCCAGGGCGACCGCCTGAGCGCCATCGTCGATCTCGCTTTCACCTATCCGGAATTCGCCATCGCCGCCAAGCGCGGCCAGGACCGCAACATGCCGCTGTGGCTGATCGGCGCCTTTTTCGGCGCCGGCGTGCTGCTCGACCTGCTTACCGTCGTGGGCTGGGCCGGCACCGATGACGAGCCGAGCCTGATCTCGCTGATCATCGCCGTGCCGTTCACGGTGTTCGGGCTCGCGCTTCTGGTCGAGCTCGGCTTCCGCAAGGGCACCACGGGGCCGAATCGCTACGGGCCGGATCCGCTCGGGCCGCAAACCCTGCCGCCGCGTGGTTGATTTTCGGGATTGACCGGGGCCGCGCGGTGGCCGAAATCTTTGGTGCATGACCGTTGATCCCGTCGCTATTGCCCGCGATCTTGTCCGCTGCCGCTCGGTGACGCCGGAAGACGGCGGCGCGTTGGCCTATCTGCAAGGCGTGCTGGCGAAAGCCGGCTTCACCGTGCACCGCATGACATTTGCCGAGCCGGGCACTGCGCCGATTGAAAATCTTTACGCCCGCAACGGCAGCGAAAAGCCCAACCTGGTGTTTGCCGGCCATACCGACGTGGTGCCGGCAGGCGATGAAGTGGCGTGGCGGCATCCGCCGTTCGGCGGCGAAGTCGCGGGCGACCGGCTCTACGGCCGCGGTGCGGTCGACATGAAGGGCGGCATTGCCTGCTTCGTCGCCGCGGCGAGCGACTATCTGGCGGCCAACGGCGGCAAGCCGAAGCGCGGCTCGATCTCGCTGCTCATCACCGGCGACGAGGAGAGCGTCGCCGTTAACGGCACAGTCAAGCTGTTGCAATGGGCGGCCGAGCGCGGCGAAAAGTTCGACCATTGCATTCTTGGCGAGCCGAGCAACGTCGAAGTGCTCGGTGACACCATCAAGGCCGGCCGCCGCGGCTCGCTCAACGGCACGCTGATCGTCACCGGGCGGCAGGGTCACGTCGCCTATCCGGACCGCGCCGACAATCCGATCCGCGGTCTTGTTGCGCTCATCACCGCGCTGCAGGCGCCGCTCGACGACGGCAGCGCGCAATTCGCGCCGTCGAATTTGGAGTTCACCTCGATCGACGTCGGCAATCCGACCGTCAATCTCATTCCCGGCGAGGCCCGCGCCCGCTTCAACATCCGCTACAACGACCATCACAGCCAGACTGCGCTGAAGATGCTGCTCGAGCGCCGCGCCCACGATGCCGCCGCCGGCCGCGTGCTTTATGCCTTCGAGTGGCAGCCGTCGAACGCCGACGTCTTCATCACAAAACCCGGCCCGTTCACCGATCTCGCCGCGGCCGCCATCGCCGAAGTGACCGGGCGTAAGCCGAAACTCTCGACCACCGGCGGCACCTCTGATGCGCGCTTCATCAAGGATTATTGCCCGGTGCTGGAATTCGGCCTGGTCGGGCAGACCATGCACAGCGTCGACGAATGCACGCCGGTCGCCGATCTCGTCACGCTTACCGCAGTGTACCGGCGGATCATCGAGAAATATTTCGGGTAACTGTCATTCCGGGGCCGGCCGAAGGCCGGAACCCGGAATCCATAGTCACGATTCTTTCAGAAAGATCACGTGCGATTGTTCTGTAAAACTTGTGATTATGGATTCCGGATTCGCGCTTCGCGCGCCCCGGAATGACGAAAATTCAATACTCCACGCGCACCAGATAAAGCCCATGCGGTGGCGCGACTTGGCCGCAAGCTGTACGGTCGCGGGCGGCCAGCGCTGCGGCGAGATCGTCGGCGCTCCATTTGCCTTCGCCGACATGCACCAGCGAGCCGACCATCGAGCGCACCTGGTGTTGCAGGAACGAGCGCGCCGAGGCGGTGACCCGCACGTCGTCGCCGTCGCGCGTGACGTCGAGACGGTCGAGGGTTTTCACCGGCGATTTGGCTTGGCACTCGGTGGAACGGAACGTGGTGAAGTCGTGCTTGCCGATCAGCCGTTGCGCGGCGATGTGCATCGCCGCGCAGTCCAGCGGGCGCGGCACACGCCAGGCGCGGTGCTGATCGAGCGCGAGATCGGCGCGGCGGTTGCTGATGCGGTAGAGATAATGCCGTTTGGTCGCAGAAAAACGCGCATCGAAAGTTTCGGCAACTCGTTCCGCCACCAGCACCGCGATCGGCCGCGGGCGCAAATGGAAATTGATGGCGTCGCGTACATTGTCGCTGTCCCAGTCCCTGGCGAGATCGACATGTGCGACTTGGCCGAGCGCATGCACCCCGGCATCAGTGCGCCCGGCGCCATAGACGATGGGCCGCTCGCCGGTGAAGGCGACGATGGCGTCGGTCAGCGCGCCTTGAATCGACGGGCCGTTGTCCTGGATTTGCCAGCCGACATAAGGCGTGCCGTCATATTCGATGGTGAGCTTGTAGCGCGGCATATCAATGCAAAACGGTTGCGGGCGCGACGGGAGTCCCGCGTAAAAACTCATCCACGCCCATCAGCTGCTTGCCGGCGCGCTGCAATTGGAGAAGGCGGACAGCGCCGGCCCCGCAAGCGACGGTCAGCTTGTCGTCGAGCACGAGCCCGGGCGGCCCGCTACCGGCACCTTTGGTCGTGCGCAAAATCTTGACCCGCCCTGCGCCGGCAAGCTCGAACCAGGCGCCGGGAAATGGCGACAGCCCGCGGCAATGGTTGTGGACTTCGTGCCATGGCCTGGTCCAGTCCACGCGCGTCTCGTTCTTGGCGATCTTGTTGGCGTAGGTGACGCCGCTCGCCGCTTGCGGCGTCAATTGCAGCTGGCCTTTTTCCAGCGCGGCGAGCGCGCGCAGCACCAGGTCGGCGCCGCGCCGGGCCAGTGTGTCGTGCAGATCGCCGGTGGTCGCGTCGGCGCCGATCGGCACCCGCTCCGCCATGGCGATGGCGCCAGTGTCGAGGCCTTCGTCCATCTCCATCACCATCACGCCGGTTTCCTGGTCGCCGGCCATGATCGCGCGGTGGATCGGCGCGGCGCCGCGCCAGCGCGGCAACAGCGAGGCATGGAGATTGAAACAGCCGAGAGGAAATATTTCGAGGATCGATTTCGGCAGGATCAGTCCGTAGGCGACGACGACGGCGGCATCGGCGCCGTGCGCGCGCATGGCTTCCGCGGCGTCGTTCTCCTTGAGCGCTTTCGGCGTGAAGACGTTCAGGCCGAAGCGTTCGGCCTGGCGAGCGACCGGGCTCGGCTTCGGCGCTAGTCCGCGGCCGGCGGGTTGCGGCGCCCGCGTATAGACCGCCGCGATGTCATGGCCGGAGCCGGCAAGCTCGACCAGCGTCGGCACGGCGAAATCGGGCGTGCCCATGAACACGAGGCGGAGCGCCAATCACGCCTCCACCTTCTTTGCCGCCTTGGTGAACTTCTTGATGATGAGGCTGCGTTTGAGCCGGGAGAGATAGTCGATGAACAGCACGCCGTTGATGTGGTCGATCTCGTGCTGCAGGCAAGTCGCCAGCAATCCCTTCACCTCGGTCTCGTGCGTCTTGCCGTCGAGATCGAGATATTTGACTTTCACCTTGGCCGGCCGTTCGACCTCCTCATAATAATCCGGGATCGACAGGCAGCCTTCCTCGTATTTGGACTTTTCCTCCGACGTCCAGGTCACCTCGGGATTGATGAAGACCAGAGGCTTGTGATCGTCCTCCTTCTTCGACAAGTCGAGAATGACCACGCGCTTGGACACGCCGATCTGGATCGCCGCGAGACCAATGCCCGGCGCCTTGTACATGGTGTCGAACATGTCCTCGACCAGCTTGCGGATACCGTCGTCGATGCGCTTGATCGGCTCGGAAACGAGGCGCAGCCGCTTGTCCGGGAGCTTTATGATGTCGCGCACAGCCATGCTGGGCGATGTAAGCGGTGCATAAAGCGGGGTCAATCGGCGATGTTTTGCCGGCCTTGCCGTTGATCCTGCGGCCGCGAACGGCTATCACCGTTCGCTCTTCGTTCCCGCACCCTGCGAATCGTTTAGAGTCACCCGATGACCGAGATGCTGTCGATCCTCGCGATTGTGGCCGTTGTCGTGGCTTTGGCCGCGGTCGCGGCGCTCGTGATCGTGCTCTGGCGCGGCCGTAACCCGGCGCAGCCGCAGGCCGCCGTCATGGCCGAATTGGCGCAGGCGCAGAGCGCCACGGGACAGCGGCTCGAAGCCATGATCCGGATGCTCGGCGACCGGCAGTCGCAGCTGCAGACCGCGGTCAACGAGCGGCTGGAATCAGTGTCGCACCGGTTGGGCGATTCGCTGCAAAAGACCACGGCGCACACGTCGGAGCATCTGCAAAAGCTGCACGAGCGGCTCGCCGTCATTGACACCGCGCAGAAGAACATCACCAATCTCGCCACCCAGGTCACATCGCTGCAAAGTGTGCTGGCCAACAAGCAGGAGCGCGGCGCGTTCGGCCAGGCGCGCATGGAAATCATCGTCCAGGACGGCCTGCCGAAGAGCTGTTACGAATTCCAATATACGCTCTCCAACAAGATGCGGCCGGACTGCGCGGTGTTTTTGCCCGGACAGCGTCCGCTGGTCATCAAATATCTGATCCCCGGCGAAACCCAGGACATCGCGCTGATGTTCGTGCCTTCGGAATCGCTCTACGCCGATTTGCAGGAAACCTTCGACGACGTCGTACAAAAAGCCTTCCGCGCCAAGGTCGTCATCGTCTCGCCGTCGCTGCTCATGGTCTGCATTCATCTCGTGCAGCAGATGCAGAAAGAGGAGCGCATGCGCGAGGCTGCCGGCCAGATCCAGGCCGAGGTCGGCCGGCTGATCGAGGACGTGTCGCGCATGCACGACCGCGTGCTCAAGCTGCAGGGCCACTTCAACCAGGCCAACGAGGACGTGCGCCAGATCGTGATCTCGGCGGAGAAGGTGGAAAAGCGCGGCGCGCGCATCGCCGAGGTCGAGTTCGATGAAGACGGCGCCGAAATCATTCCGGCGCCGATGACGCGCAAGCTCGAAGCGGGCGAGTAGCGGCGCATGGCCGCAACGCCAGATGCCAGCGGTACTGTCGCAAAATCCCGCCGGTCGTTGACCGATGCGCTCGCCGTCTATCTCAAGCGGCGCGTCCTCATCATCCTGTTCCTCGGCTTCTCGTCGGGCCTGCCGCTCGCTTTATCTGGCACGACCTTGCTGGTCTGGATGCGGGAGTCAGGCGTCAATCTCGGCACCATCGGCCTGTTCGCGCTGGTCGGCACGCCCTACACGATCAAATTTCTCTGGGCGCCGCTGATCGATGCGCTCGACGTGCCGTTGCTGTCGCAGTTCTTCGGCCGCCGCCGCGGCTGGCTCTTGCTGTCGCAGTTTCTGCTGATCGCCGCGATCGTTTTTCTCGGGTTCTGCGATCCGGCGGCGTCGGCGTTCGTCGTCGCGCTGGGCGCGCTTCTTGTCGCGACCGCTTCGGCAACCCAGGACATCATCGTCGACGCGTTCCGGGTCGAGAGCCTGGATGAGAGCGAGCAGGCGGCCGGCATGGCGTCCTATGTCGCCGCCTACCGCATCGGCATGCTGGTCTCGACCGCCGGCGCGCTGTTCATCGTGAGCGGATTCCAGAGTTTTGGCCTCGACCATCACGCCGCGTGGCGGGCGGGCTACGCGGTGATGGCGGCGTTCGTGCTGATCGGCATCGTCACCACCTTGTGTGCGGCGGAGCCGGAAAAGTCGGCGGCGGCCAATGCCGTCCATGCGCGCGAGACGTCGCTCGAGCGCGTCGTCGATGCCGCGGTCGGCGCCTTTTCCGAATTCCTGTCGCGCGACCTGGCTTTCCTGGCGCTCATATTCGTCGTGCTGTTCAAGTTCACCGACGCGCTGTCGGGGGCGATGACGGCGCCGTTCGTGATCGATCTCGGCTTTTCGCGCAACGAATATGCCGCCATCATCAAGGGCGTCGGTCTTGCCGCGACCTTGATCGGCGGCTTCGCCGGCGGCTTCGTGGCGCGGGCCTATTCGCTGCCGAAGAGTCTGTGGATCGGCGGCGTTCTGCAAGCGCTCGCCAATCTCGCCTTCTCCTGGCAGGCCGTCGTCGGGCTGAACGCGGCGTGGCTGACCTTTGCCATCGTCGCCGAGAATTTCACCAGCGCCATCGGCACGGTGATCTTCGTCGCCTACCTCTCGGCGCTGTGCCGCAATCCGCTGCACACCGCGACCCAATACGCGCTGCTCACCGCGCTGGCGGCATTCGGGCGCACGTATCTCTCCTCGAGCGCCGGCTTCATCGCCGCAGCGACCGGCTGGGTGTGGTTTTTCGCCATCTGCGCCCTGGCCAGCTTGCCGGCGCTCGCCTTGCTGGCCTGGCTGCAGCGCCGCGGCCATTTCGACGGGCTAGAGCCCGCCACGCGGTGACGCCCCCGACGCGCCCGGCGCATCCGGCTGTTCGCACAAACCCTCGCAGCAATGGGCGATAGCGTGGCCGCCGCAATCCGGGCAGGGGATGAAATCGGCCGCTTGGTCCTGGGCCGCCGCGGGGCCAGGATCGGGCTTGGCCGGGCGGCGGATAAAGCCGGGCCGTTCGGTCCAGCGGCAGGTCTCGCAAAGCATGGCGCTTGCCCCCAAGGTTGCTTGCCGTCAAGGCTGCTTGCCTCAATGTCGGCGGTAATTCATCGCCGTGTCATCGCCAGATCGTCCGATTCTCGTACCTTTCGCAACATCCCCGACGCCGCCCGCAAAAAAGTCTTTTTGTAAGGATCGGATCGCTATAATCGCCGTTGCCTAAAAACTTTGCGTCCCTCGAACCGTGTGCCCGCAGTCCCCAGCATGGATATGATTCTCGTCAAGCTCTTCGCGACGGCGCTGGCGCTCAGCGAGGTCATGACCCAGCCGCAGGCGGTGAAGACGCAGTTCGATCCGGCGGCGGACCAGGACGCGGTGGTGCAGGTCCTGCGCGACGGCTGCGCCCATATGCTTAAGGCGTTCGACATCGAGTCGATCAATGTCGACGACCTGATCTCGACCGCGCTCGACGATCCGACGGCGGTCGGCGGCAACATCAAGGCGTTCCACGGCCTGAACTTCGTGGACCTCAATACCGCCTACAAACAATTCTGCAAAAACGAGACCGTCGCCAATCCGGTGGTCGACATCGGCCAAGTGATCACGTTCTACAACAACGCCGCCGCCGACCTGCCCGACCCGGCGCGGCTGAAGGGCAAGCAATTGCCCGGCATGAGCACGGTGCTCGACGGCAAGGGCGATCACTATGCCGACGTGTTCCAGCCCGGCAACCGGCGCGTCTGGGTGCCGCTCGCCGACGTTCCCGATTTCGTGCAGAAGGCCTTCATCGCCGCCGAGGACCGGCGCTTCTATCAGCATCACGGCATCGACGAGCACGGCATCATCCGCGCCTTCATCGGCAATCTTGCGGAATCCGGTCGCCCCCAAGGCGGCTCGACCATCACCCAACAGGTGGTGAAGAACCTCCTGGTCGGCGACGACGTCACTTACGAGCGAAAAATCCGCGAGATGATCGTGGCGTCGCGGCTGGAAAACACGCTGAGCAAGAACGACATCCTCGAGCTCTATATCAATTCCGTCTATCTCGGCCGCGGCTCTTGGGGCATCGAGATGGCGGCGAAGAGCTATTTCGGAAAGTCGGCGAAGGACCTGACGCTCCCCGAGGGCGCCATGCTCGCCGGCCTGCTCAAGGGGCCGAGCTTTTACAATCCCGACCGGCATCCCGATCGCGCCAAGGAGCGCCTTACCTATGTGCTCGGCCGCATGCAGGAGGACGGCGTCATCGGCGCCGAGCAGAAGAATGCGGCGACAGCGGCGCTGCCAAAGCGCGTCGTATACGCATTTCCGCATCGCGACTCTGGTTTCAACTTCGTCGACTATCTCGGCCGCGAGGCCAAGACCGACGGCGTCGATAGCCTGACCGCGCAAACCTACACGGTGCGCTCCACCATCAATGCGCAATTGCAGCGCGACGCCGAAGCGGCGCTGCAGGAAGGCTTGGCGGAATACGAGATGTCGTCGGGCCGGGTGCAGTTCCGCGGGCCGGAGGCGAACATCGCCGATGCGATCAAGAAAATCGGCCCCGGCGCGTTGGGCATGCCGGCGTGGCAGCAGGCGCTGCAAGCCGTGCGCCTGCCGCTCTATGACGTGCACTGGACGCCGGCGGTGATCGTGCAAAAGGGCGACGGCAAGAGAGACGACGGCGCGATCCGCGTCGGTCTGCCCGACGGCCGCATCATGCCGCTGACCGGCCTGTCCTATGTCAGCCGCCGCGGCCTCGGTCTCTACGACGTGGTCTATGTCAACGTGGTCGACAGCCGGCGCGGCGAGGTTCGCGCGCCCGCGGTCGACGCCCGAGGCAATCCCGTCAGGCCGAAACCCCAACCGGTTTCGAGCGGCCAGGCGCAGTTACGGGCGCGGCCGACGGTGCAGGGCGCGGCATTGGTGCTGGAGAACAAGACCGGCCGCATCCTCGCCATGGCCGGCAGCTTTTCCTATCCGCTGAGCCAGCTCAATCGGACCTGGCAGACCCAGCGCCAGCCCGGTTCGGCGATCAAGCCGATCACTTATCTCACCGCGCTGCAGAAGGGGCTGCAACCGAACACGCTGGTGCCGAACGATCCGCTGACCCTGCCGCCGATCGGCAGCGCGACCTATGGCAGCATCATCCGCGACTCTGGCAGTTCCGACCGGCCGGAGGACTACTGGTCGCCGCGCAATGCCGATTATGCGTCGGGCGGCGTCTTCACCATGCGGCGCGGCCTGGAAAATTCGATCAACGTGGTGACCGCGCACCTGCTCGACGGCGGCATCGACGCCGATCCGGTGGCGAGCCTCGACGAAGTCTGCGCCACAGCCAAGGCTGCTAAAATCTACACCGACTGCGTGCGCTATTACCCGTTCGTCCTAGGCGCGCAGCCGGTGCACATGATCGATCTCGCCGCCTTCTACGCCGCGATCGCCAACGAAGGCGCGCGGCCGCAGCCCCATGCCATCGACGAGATCGATGCCAACGGCAAAGTGATCTACGAATATCCGAAAGTGCCACTGTTCTCGCCGATCAGCGCCGCCGACGGCGTCAGCTTCTATCAGCTCAAGACCATGCTGCAGGGCGTGGTGGCGCGCGGCACCGCGCGCGCCATCGGCGGCCTGTCGCCTTATATCGCCGGCAAGACCGGTACCACCGAGGACGCGGTCGACGGCTGGTTCATCGGCTTCACCAACGACGTGACCGTGGCGGTATGGGTCGGCTACGACAACGGCGACGGCAAACGCCGCTCGCTCGGCTCCAACGCCACCGGCGCGCGGGTGGCGCTGCCGATCTTCAAGCCCATTATCGAAGCCATATGGGCCGAGCATATCGCGCCGAAGGCGCCCCTCGCCGGCCCGTCGCGCGAGGTGCAGCGGCTCCTCATCGACGTGCCGATCGACTACACTTCGGGCAATCCTTTGAATGCCCCCGCGGCGAACAACAATTCCGGCCTCGGCGGTCTGTTCGGCGCCTTCGCCGGCAATGCCCAGCCGCCAGCGCCGCCGCCCGGCGGCGGGTTCATCGAGCATTTCCGGCGCGATGCCGAGGGCAAAGCCGAAGATACGCAATATCAGATCGTCTCGCGCGAGGACGCCTACGCCGTGCGCTCCGACCCGAACACCGATCAAGGTTCGTATTATAACGGTCCGGGCGGCTATGGCAGCGACGGCCGTTGGACTAACGGGCGCACTTATTATCCCAATCAAGGTTGGGGGGCGCCGCAGCAACCGCCGCCGCCGCAGCCCGTGGCGCGCGGACTGTTCCAGCCCTGGAACGGCGGCGGGCAACAACCGGCGCCGCAACGAGGCCCGGATTCTTTCTGGGGCGGACGCTACAACTGACCCCAGCCAAAACCGATTCGCGAGACAATTTTCAATGATAACGCGGCACGCGATCGTGCTTCTCGGCTTGCTTGGTTTTGCCCCGGCCGCTGCAGCGCAGGATTTCCGCATCGAAGACGCCGGCGCGGCGCGGCTCGCCGATGTGGCGCAGCTCAAGCCGAGTGTCATCGCCTTTAGCGACCAGTGGGGCGGCGACGCTGTCGACCCCGGCGGCGTGCTGATTCGCTTCGAGGACTGGGCCAACAAACATCCGGTGCAGAAAAAATTCCTGGCGCTGTTTCCCGCCTATGTCGAGCCGACCATCGCCAAGCCGGCGAACGGCGGCGGGCCGACGGTCGAGAAGCTCTACATGTACGTGGCGCAAGCCCGCTTCGTGCTCGACCGCGCGCCGGACTCTATCGATCTGTCGCGCTATGTGACGCTGCCGATCCTGGAGCGCATCGATCCGGCGATCAAGCACAAGCTGATCACCGCGGCCGACGTGGTGCCGTTCAACGACGATCCCGGCGCCGGCAACGATAATCCGGACCGCAAATGGTGCACCGGCCGCGCCACGTCGATCTGTATCCAGTCGAGCTACAAGCTCGAAGGCAAGATTCCGATCGGCGTGCTCTTGGTCAACAAGCTGCGCGACAGCGTCAAGAAGGTTGCCGACACCATCGATTTCCAGAGCGAGCTGTCGGCGCAGGCGGCCGCCGACGTCGATCAGGCCGCGTTGCAGGAGCTCACCGCGCTCGACACGCCGGTTTCCGGCGTGCTCGAGCAGGACATTTTCTACGTCAACCAGATCATGAAGTTCGGCAAGCTTTTGGCAGTGTTCCAAAACCATCCGAGCGATCCGGGCAAGACGGTGGTCACCGCGTTCATGGCGCTCGCGATCAAGGCCCGCGTGCTCGACGAGAAGCGCGATTACGAAAACGTGCCGGTGCTGCGCAACCTGGTGCCGGCGCAGGTGCTGATGGGGCAATCGTCGTTCAATTCCGGCAGCTCGATCAGCGCCGGCCTGCCGAAATACGCGCGCAATGAGATTTCGACGATCGCGGGGATTTTGCAGAAGGATACGAAATAGTCGTCACCACCGGGCTTGACCCGGTGGTCCATGCGAGGCGTCCGCCTGCGCTGGACTTTCCGCATCATTTCGAATTCCGAAATTCAGCATGGATTGCCGGGTCAAGCCCGGCAATGACGATTACGTCCCGCTCGCACCCGGCAGCGGCACGAACAGCTTTTCGACCGGAATCGCTTCCGGAATAAAGTGCTGCTCGACCATGTATCGCACCAGCGCTTGCAAGGTCGGCCGGTTCGGCTCGATACCGTAGGCGAAGGGATCGCCGCCGAACACTTCGTCGATTTCTTCGATCTCGTCCTGCAGCCACGGCAGCATGGCGGCAAGCGAGCCGGCGTAGCGCAGCCGCGCGCGGGCGATGCGCTTGGCTTCGACGAAAGCGGCGTAGAGACTCGACGCGATCCAGGGATTTTTCTCGCAGACCGCGCGGCGGATGGCGACGAGGTGCATGATCGGAAAAATTTTCTCGCGCTGGTATAGCTCGCGCTCCAGCGCGTGGTGATTGGGCAATAGCCGCACCACGTCGGCATCGCTGCCGAAGGCCGGCGGCTTGCGTGAGCCGAGATAGGCGTCGATTTCACCGCGCGCCAAAAGCTCGCTCAGCTGCCGGCCGGTGCGGTTCTGCTCGATGGCGACGGGGCGGAGCAGCGGCAGCGCGTGCGGATTGCCGTGCGCGCCGCCGCTTTCGACCGCGCCCTGCACCCAATGGATGGTGCTCAGATCGACGTCGAACTGATGCTGGAGGTGGCCGCGCAGCCAGATCGACGCGGTCTGGGTGTAGAGCGGCAGGCCGACCCGGCGGCCTTCGAGGTCCTTCGGCGTGCGGATGCCCGAGCGCCGGTTGACGAAGATGTAGCCGTGGCGGAACACCCGCGACGGAAATACCGGAATTGCGACGAACGGGCTGTTGCCGCGGCCGGCGTGCGCAATGAATTCGGATGCCGACAGCTCCGACGCGTCGAATTCCTCGCCGCCGATCATGCGGTCGAAGATCTGCCGGCCGGACGGGAACACGATGACGTTGAGATCGATACCTTCGACCTGCACCTCGCCCGAGCGCAGCGCCTCGATGCGATCGTATTTGCAGCTGGCATAGGTGAGCTTGAGCGGGGCCATTTCCGTCATTCCCGGGCGCGCGCAGCGCGAACTGGGAATCCATAACCACGATCCTGGCAGTTGAATAGCGCCGCGTGTGTTCTGCAAGCTCTGTGTGTATGGATTGCGGGTTCGCGCTGCGCGCGCCCCGGAATGACGCGTCGTTTATTGTATGGCATTGTCCGCCGCCCATGCACGAGACCGATTTCTCCCACGAGCATGTCGAGACCCCGGCCGAGCGTGCCGCGATCGTGCGCACGATCTGGGATCAGGATAATGTCTCGTTCAAGACCGTCGGCATCGATATCGGCAGCTCGACCTCGCACCTGTTGTTCGCCAAGGTCGCCTTGCAGCGGCAGTCGCAGGGACTGTCCAGCCGCTTCGTCGTGGTCGGCCGCGAGATCGTGTGGCGCTCGCCGATCCTGCTGACGCCGTTTTTGCCCGACGGCACGATCGATGCGCTTGCGCTCGGTGAATTCATCCGGCGCTGCTATGGCGACGCCGGATTGACGCAAGACGAGATCGATTCCGGCGCCGTCATCCTCACCGGCGAGGCGATCAAGCGCACCAACGCCCGCGCCATCGACGAGCTGTTCGCCGAGCAAGCCGGCAAATTCGTCTGCGCCACCGCCGGTCACAAGCTCGAAAGCCGGCTTGCCGCTCACGGTTCCGGCGCGGTGGCGCTGTCGAAAGCGCGCGACATCTGTCTCCTGCATGTCGATGTCGGCGGCGGCACCACCAAGCTGGCGCTGATCGACCGCGGCGTGATTGTCGGTCTCTGCGCCTTCGCGGTCGGCGGCCGCCTGATTGCGCAGGACGCCGACGGCGCCTGGACGCGGATCGATCAATCGGCGCAGCTCGTCGCCGCCGATCTCGGCCTGAAAATCTCGCCGCAGATGCTCACCGATGAATCCATCCGCCGCCGCATCGCGCAACGCCTCGCCGTGGTCGCGGCCGACGTGATCGGCGGCGCGGCGCTCGACAGCCTCGGCCAATCGCTCCTCCTCACCGAGCCGCTGCCGCGCACGGCTATGCCGACGGCGTTGACGTTCTCCGGCGGCGTCGCCGAATACATCTTTGGCCACGAGCACCAGGAGTTCGGCGATATCGCCAAACCGCTCGCGGCGGCGCTGGCGAGTGAGCTGAGCCGGCGCACCGGCTTGCCGCTGATCGATCCCGGCCAGCGCATCCGCGCCACCGTCATCGGCGCCTCGCAGTTCACCGTCCAGGTCAGCGGCAAGACCATCTATCTGCCGGATCCTTACGTGCTGCCGGTGCACAACGTGCCGGTGGTGCGCGTGGAGCTTGCTGCGGCCGCCGATATCGACCCGGGCCGGTTCGCCGCCGCCATCCGCTCAGGCCTCGAGGAAATCGAGCTCGACCGCAACGGGCGCTTGGCGATTTCGTTCCCCTGGCACGGCGATCCGGAGCACGCGCGCCTGAAGGCCGCGGGGCAGGGTGTCGTCCGCGCGCTCGCCCCGCTCCAGGACCAGATCAAGCTCTTGCTGCTGATGATCGACGGCGACGTCGGCAAGACCTTCGGCCGGCTCATGCACCGCGAGCTCAACTGGCCAGGGAAAATCGTCTCCATCGACGGCGTGGAGTTGCAGGAGCTCGATTACGTCGATGTCGGCGCGCTGATCGCCCCGCCGGGCGTCGTGCCGGTGGTGATCAAGTCGCTGCTGTTCGCATAGCTCCCCGGCGGCTGGCGGTGTAATCTCCGCCCAAAGCCCGCCCGGAGGAACACATGAACATCCGCGAAGTGCCACAGCAGCAGGCGCGCTACGGCGTCGACCCGTATCTCGATTGGCTCAAAGGCGAGGGCATTCCGGTCGTCGAGGATTACGGGCTCTACCTGTTCGGCGTCGAGACCGCGCCATGGCCGCGCTACGGCGTCAACGGCGCGGCGGTGCATCTCAAGGGCCGTGGCGACTTCGCCAACATGTTCGTGCTCGACATCGCGCCGGGCCTATCGACGGCGCCGCAGCGGCATCTCTACGAAGAGGTCGTCTACGTGCTCGAAGGCCATGGCTCGACCCAGGTCGAAATGGCCGACGGAACGAAGCGCAGCTTTGAATGGGGCGCGAAAAGCCTGTTCGCCATTCCGCTCAACGCCAAGCATCGGCACTTCAACGGCAGCGGCACCGAGCGTGCGCTGCTCGTCACCACGACCAACCTGCCGATGATAATGAATGTCTTTCACAACGAGGCCTTCGTGTTCGGAGTCGATTTCGATTTCACCGATCGCGCCGGCAAGAAGGAGTATTTCTCCGGCGAGGGCGATCTCATCACCGTACGGCCGGGCAACCACATGTGGGAGACCAATTTCGTCCCCGACCTGACCGCGATCGAGCTGAAGACATGGGGCGACCGCGGCGCCGGCGGCACCAACATCATGTTCGTGCTCGCCGACGGCACCATGCACGCCCATATCTCGGAAATGCCGGTCGGCACCTACAAGAAAGGGCACCGCCACGGCCCGAGCTTCCACGTCATGTGCGTGATCGGGCAGGGCTACTCGCTGCTCTGGTACGAGCACGAGACGGATTTCCGCCGCATCGACTGGAAGCACGGCATGGTGCTGGTGCCGTCGGACCGGCAGTTCCACCAGCATTTCAACACCGGGCCGCAGCCGGCGCGCTATCTCGCCACCGCGGTCGGCGGTCTGCGCTATCCGACCACCTTGGCGAACCGCATCTCGCTCCTTGGCGCCGGCGGCGACGACCTGCCGGCGGTGTCGAAGAGTGTCAAGGAGGGCGGCGACCAGATCGAATACGAGGATCAGGACCCGCGCATCCACCGCATCTGGCTCGAAGCCATGCGCAAGAACGGCGCCCCGCCGAAGATGGAAAAATTCATCGCGACGCCCGAAGACTTGAAGGCGACCGTAAAGGCGTGACAATGACGCGGTTGCTTGGCGTTGCGTTTGCCGTCGTTGTTGCGTTGGCTGCGCGCAACGCGGCGGCCGCCGATGCGGCACTGATCGAGGCGGCCAAGAAGGAAGGTCAGGTCGTCTGGTACACGACGCTGGTCGTCAACCAGATCGTGCGCCCGCTCAAAGACGCGTTCGAAAAGAAATACCCCGGCGTGACGCTGCAATATACCCGCGCCGACGACCTGGTGACGGCGGCGAAAATCCTCGCCGAAGGCCAGGCGGGCCGCATGCAGGCTGACATCCTCGACAGTATTTCCGGCATGTTCGCGCTGCAGGAGGCAGGGCTACTGGCGCCGTTCACGGTGCCGAACAGCGCCGATTATCCGGCCGAGTTGAAAGCCAAGGACGGCTATTGGACGGCGGTGATCATGTATGTGTTCACACCGGGCATCAACACGACGCTGTTGCCGAAGGACCAGGCGCCGAAGACGTTCGCGGATCTGCTCGATCCGAAACTCAAGGGCAAGATGGCGTGGAACGGCAGCTCCATGGCCGGCGCCTTCGGCTTCGTCGCCAACATTTTGATCACCATGGGCGAAGACAAAGGCATGGATTACCTGCGCGCGCTCGCCAAGCAGCAGGTCGTCAATGTCGATGCCTCCTCGCGTGCCGTGCTCGATCAGGTCATCGCCGGCGAATATTGGATCAACCTGATGGCGTTCAACCATCACACCGTGATCTCAGCCCGCAAGGGGGCGCCGTGCGACTGGCTCAAGATCGAACCGGCGCCGGTCACGCTCGATGCCGTGGGTCTGATGAAGGACGCGCCGCATCCCCACGCCGCGCGGCTGCTGCTGGAATTTTTGCTATCCGAGGACGGACAGAAAGTTTTTCAGCAGAACGATTATCTGCCGGCGCTGCCGAGCGTCCCCGCCATGGTCGCGGGGTTGCGGCCGAACGACGGCGGATTCCAGGCCGACTTCCTGCGGCCGGAAGAGATTCACCGGCAGCTGCCGCATTGGCAAAAGGTTACGCAGGATCTGTTCCGATGAATAGTGTCGAAATCGAAATCTCCTCGCGCGGCATTGCCACGATCACGCTCAGTCGTCCCGAGCGTTCCAATGCCTTCGATCAGGCCGTACTCAATGCGTTGGCGAAAGCATTCGCCGAGCGTGCCGCCGACGCGGCAACGCGTGTTGTCGTCATCCGCGGCAGCGGCAAGCATTTTTGCGGCGGTGCCGATCTGATGGCGCGCGATATGGAAGCCGCGCCGGCGGCCGCACAGGCATCGCTGGTGGATGTGCTCGCCGCGCTCGACCGGCTGCCGAAGCCGACGGTCGCGGTGGTGCACGGCGCCGCGGTCGGCGGCGGCGCGGCGCTGGCGGCGTGCTGCGACATCGTGCTGGCCGCGGACAGCGCGTTCATTTCCATTCCCGAAGTACGGGTCGGCATGGCGCCGCTCGGCGTCGCGCCGTTTTTGATCCGCGCCATGGGGCATCGCGCCTTCCGCCGCTATGGGCTGTCCGGTGAACGCTTCGGCGCCGCCGAGGCGTTACGTATCGGTCTCGCCCATGAGGTTGTGAGCGCCGACAGGCTGGAGGCGAAGCTCATTGAAATAATCGACGCACTACTTCATGCGGCGCCTGGCGCGGTGCGCGAAATGAAGGCCGCAATGGAAAATGACGTGACGCCGTCGGTGGCGGCGATCCTCGGCGGCCGGCCCGCGCACGCCCCGCCGCGATCGGAGGAGGCAAAAGAAGGCGTCGCGGCGTTCAAGGAAAAGCGCAAGCCGATATGGTATCCGCAATGACGCGGCGCGCCGTCGCATCTGTCTCCTTGATTGCAGCGGTGCTGCTTGCTTGTGCGCGCGCGCAGGCTGACGACGCGCTCTATGAAGCCGCCAAGAAAGAAGGCCAGGTCGTCTGGTACACGTCGTTAATCGTCAACCAGGCAGTGCGGCCGCTGGTCGAGGCCTTCAACAAGAAATATCCCGGCGTCGAGGTCAAATATGCCCGCGGCGATTCCGGCCCGAATGCCATAAAGGTCATCAACGAGGCGCGCGCCGGCAGAGTCGAAGGCGATGTATTCGACGGCATCGCCACAACAGCGCCGCTGCTCAAGGCCGGCCTGGTCGAGCCGTTCACGCCTTCGGAAGCGAACAAATATCCGCAGGCTTTGCGCGATCCCGACGGCCGCTGGAATGCCTTGGTGGTTTATTTTCTCACGCCCGGCGTCAACACGCAGCTTGTCGGAGCCGACGAAATCAAGACGGCGCGGGATCTACTCAATCCGAAATGGCAGAGCAAGATCGCCTGGAGCACCGAGCCGTCGTCCGGCGCGCCGGTCTATGTCGGCTCAGTGCTGCAGACCATGGGCGAAGACAAGGGCATGATGTTTCTCCGCGCGCTGGCCAAGCAGGACATCGTCAATGTCGACGCCACCAATCGCGCCATCCTCGATCAGGTGATTCTCGGCCAGTACGCCATTGCGCTGAGCATCTTCAATCATCACGCCGTGGTCAGCGCCAAGAAGGGCGCGCCGGTGGCCTGGCTCAAGGTCGAGCCGATCCCGGCGCCGTTTCATTCCATCGGCCTGGTCAAGAACGCGCCGCACCCGAATGCCGGCAAGCTGTTGATCGATTTTCTCTTGTCCGAGGAAGGCCAGCGCACCTTCGCCGACGTCGATTATCTTCCGGCGATGCCGTCGGTGCCGGCGAAGACGCCCGAGGTGAAGCCGGAGGGCGGCGGTTTCTCGGCCAACTTCATCTCGCCCGCCACGGCTGCGGACAACATCGACCGCTGGGTGAAAATCAAGAAGGAGCTGTTCAACTGATGCAACTGTGCCAAGCCCCTTGCCTGTCATCGTCCGCGAAGGCGGACGATCCAGTAATCTCGGTTGCTTCGGTTATTTGCTTCACACATGGCGAATACTGGGTGCCCCGCCTGCGCGGGGCATGACAGGTTGTTATGTCGGTCGCCCGTCCGAGCACATTTCAGTACGCCGCCACCGCGCCCGATCCGACCCGGACGCTGGTCGTGGCGCTGGCGCTCGTGCTGCTGCTCCTGGTCGTGCCGCCGCTGATTTTCCTGCTCAACGGCAGTCTGCACACCACGACGGTGACCGGCGGGCTCGGCGATTTTACTTTCGCCTACTATCGGCAGCTGCTGTCCGACCGCCAGTTCATCGGCAGCCTGTTAAATTCGCTGGTCTTCAGCTTCGGCAGCATGGCGATCGCGCTCGCCTTCGGCGGGCTGGTGGCGTGGCTGGTCGAGCGCAGCAATGCGCCGTTCAAGGCCTTCGCCTATCTCACCGCGATCATCTCGCTCGGCACTCCGTTCGTGCTCTATGTCATCGCCTGGCTGTTCCTGTTCGGCCGCAACGGGCCGCTCAACGATCTCATCACATCGATCGGATTGCCGCGCTTCAACGTCTATTCCATGCCCGGCATGATCCTGGTCGAAGGCTTTTTGTGGTCGCCGCTTGCGTTTTTGCTGTTGTCGTCGGTGTTCGCCCAGGCCAATGCCGAATACGAGGAAGCCGCGCGCATGAGCGGCGCCGGCATTTTGCGCACGGTGACGCGCATCTCGATGCGGCTCGCCTTGCCGGCGTTTCTCGCCGTCGCGCTTTTGATCGTGGTGCGTTCGATCGAGGCCTTCGAAGTGCCGGCGCTGGTCGGCTTGCCTGGAAAAATCAAGGTTTTGACCACCGACATCTATCTCGACATGAAAGAGAACGTGCCGCCCGATCTCGGCTATTCCAGCGCGTTTTCCATCGTGCTGTTGCTGATCGCCGGCCTGCTGATCGGCCTCTATTCGCGCATCTCGCGCCATGCCTCGCGCTATCACAGCGTCACCGGGCGCAGTTTTCGCGCGCGGCCGATTGACCTCGGCCCGGCGCGCTACCTCGGCGGCGGCATCATCCTGTTCAATTTTCTGCTGATCCTGCTGACGCCGACCATGGGCCTGGTCTGGCTCGCCTTGATGCCTTTCACCCAAGGCGTCAGCCGGCGCGGCTTTACGCTCGTCACCTTGGAAAATTTCCGCACCGTGCTGCACTCGACCTTCTATCTCGATGTGGTGTGGCAGACGCTGCTGATGAGCGCGGGAGCCGCGACCTGCGTCATGGCGCTCACCGTGGTCGCCGGCTGGCTCGCGGTGCGGCGGCGGCCGGGCGCGTGGCTCCTCGATCAGTTGGCCACCGCGCCGCTGATCTTTCCCGGCATCGTGCTCGGCGTCGCCATGATCCAGATCTATCTCAGCGTACCGGTCGCGATCTACGGCACGCTGTGGGCCTTCATCATCGCCTTCACCATCCGCTTTCTGCCCTACGGCATGCGCTATGCGGCGTCGGGCATTTTGCAAATTCACCCGGAGCTGGAAGAGGCCGCGGCGATCGCCGGCAGCCCGCTGCGTACGGCGTTGCGGCGCATCGTCGTGCCGCTGGCGACGCCCGCATTGCTGGCCGGCTGGCTGTTCATCTTCCTCGTCGCCGCGCGCGATCTTTCGCTTGCCGTGATTCTCGCTTCGCCGTCGGCGCAGCCGGTGTCGGTGGCGATGTTCGACCTGTGGGCCAACGGCCAGGGCACCGAGCTCGCCGCCTTCGGCCTGGTCTGGACCGCGATCATGACGGTGATCGCGGCGGCGTTTTATCTCATCGGGCGGCGGACCATCGCGTTCGCCGTCCGCGCGTAAGTGGAGAACGCGACGTGGATCTGGAAGCATCGAAGAGAAAAGTCAAAGCGCTGACCGAGCCGCGCAACGCGGTGCTGGTCGGCGCCAACGACCGGCCGGGGAGCTGGGCGTGGCGCGTCTTGCGCAATTTGAAGCAATACGAATTTCCGCAGCCGCTTTATCTGGTCAATCCGCGCCGCAGCGAGATCGGCGGCGACCGCTGTTATCCCGACTTTAAGTCGCTGCCGGAGCCGCCCGATCATCTGGTCGTGCTGGTGCCGGCACCGGGCGTGCCGGAGGTGTTGCGCAGCGGCGCCGCCGCCGGCGCGCGCAGCGCAACCGTGTTCTCTTCGGGTTTTGGCGAGGCTTACAACAGTGACGCCGCGCCGCTCGGCCGCGAGCTCAAAGCGGTGATCGCCGAGACCGGGCTCGCGGTGTCCGGCCCCAATTGCATGGGCAATATCTGCGCCAAGACTCGCTTGGTCACGCTCAGCGAGGATCGTCCGCTGCTGCTGCGCCAAGGGCCGATCGCGTTGGTCGGCCAGAGCGGCGGCATGATGATTTTCTTGAATGCCGCGCTCGAAGAACGCGGCATGAATGCGGAGTATCTCATCACCAGCGGCAATGAAGCGGGCTTAGGCATTCCCGACTACATCGCGTTCTTCTCCGATCAGCCCGAGCTGAAAGTCATCATCGTCTATATCGAGGCGATCGCCGACATCGAGAAATTCAAGGCTGCGTGCCGCATGGCGCGCGCTGCCGGCAAGGCCATCGTCGCGGTAAAGCTCGGCCAGTCGGAAAGCGGCCGCAATGCGGCGATGGCGCACACCGCTTCGCTGGCCGGCTCCATCGAAGCCTTTGACGCGGTCGCGGCGGATTTTGGCATCGTGCGCGCCGATACGCTCGACGATGCGGTCGAGATCAGCGAATTGCTGGTCCATACCGGCGCGCCGGGCGGCCGCCGCCTTGGCGCCATCACCCTGTCGGGCGCGTTTCGCGGGTTGCTTTACGACGCAGCCGAACGCAACGGTCTGCAATTTCCCAAGCTTGCCGATGCGACGCTCGAAAAACTCAATGCTATTCTCGGCGTCGGCTCGCTGGTCTCCAATCCGATCGACGGCGGCTTTGGCGTGCTGAGCAGCGACGACAATTATAAGGCCTCGATCGCGGCGCTGCAGGCCGATCCGAGCATCGACATGATTTTGATCCAGGAGAATTTGCCGCGCGAGCCGGGCTCCGACCGCGCCGAGCGCTATATCCACACGGTGGAAGCCATCGTCGCCGGAGGCGCGCCGAAACCGATCGCCATCATCACGCCGGTGTCGCACAGCCAGAGCGATTATAGCCGCGCGCTGCGGGCGCAGGTGCCTAACGTCTCGTTCCTGCTCGAAGTCAACAAGTCGCTGCGCGCCATTGCCAGTGTGGCCCGACGCGACGAGCTTGAGCAGTTGGTGGCTCCTTCGGACAAGATTACTTCGACGCCCGCTGAGGCCGCTGCGACCGCGCGAGTGCGGACGCTGGCAAAAAATGGAGCTGCGCTCGACGAGGTCGAGTCGAAAGCGCTGATCCGCGCTTATGGCATCCCTACACCGACGGAGATTGCGGTGCAGTCGCCGGACGACGCAGTGAAGGCAGCGCGGCAGATCGGCTATCCGGTGGTGTTGAAGGCGGTCGCGGCGAAGCTGTTGCATAAATCCGATGCCGGCGCTGTCGCCTTGCATCTCGCCGACGACGAAGCGGTGCGCGCAGCTTATGCGCGCATCGCCGAAAACGTCCGGCATGCCGGGATCGAAGCCCTCGAAGCCGTGCTGGTCTGCCAACAAGTCAGCGGCGGCCTGGAGCTCGTGCTGGGGCTCAATCGCGATCCGGAAATGGGCCTCGTCGTCATGGCCGGCTCCGGCGGCGTGCTGCTCGAGCTGACCAAGGACGTGGCGTTCGCGGCGCCGCCCATCACCCGCGACAAGGCGCGCGCCATGATCGAGCGCACCCACGCGGCGCGGCTCATCCGCGGTTATCGCTCGTCGCCGGTACTCGATGCCGATGCGGTGGTTGGCGCATTGGTCGCGCTCGGCCGCATCGCCGAGGATTTGTCCGACGTCGTGCAATCGATCGACATCAATCCGTTTGTCGTGCTGCCGCGCGGCGGCTTCGCGCTCGACGCGCTGTTCGTGCCGCGCGCCGACGACGCCAAACAGAGCTAACAGGAGAACGGCGATGACCGATACGTGGCGCACGCTCAAAGCTTGGCCGGAACTGATCCTGGAGCAGCTCGCCGACGCTGGCGTGGCGCGGGTCATTCTCAACCGGCCGGACAAGCGCAATTGCCTGAACGAGGCGCTGGTCGCGGCCTGGTTCGAGGCGCTCGACATCGTGCGCGCCGACCGCGAGATCAAAGCCGTCATCACCAAGGGCGCCGGGATTTGCTTCAGCTCCGGCCTCGACCTGCATTTCCTGCGCAAGGTCAGCGAAGAGCCGCGCGATTGGGATCGGCCGACGCCGACGGTACAGATGGCGGAGGCGCTGCGCGGCTTTCCGCGCATCGTCATCGCCCAGGTGCACGGCTATTGCCTCGGCGGCGCGCTCGGCATCATGAATTGCCACGATCTGGTGTTCGCCGCCGACGACGCGCAGCTCGGCATGCCGGAAATTTTGCGCGGCAGCTTTGGCCAGCTTGTCACCTCGACGTTGGTGCACGGTGGCATCCCGATCAAAAAGGTCGCGCTGATGCAGCTTGTCGGCCGCAATATTTCCGGCACTGAGGCGGATCGCTGGGGCATCGTCTCGCAGGCGATGCCGGCGGCGGAGCTGGAGGCGACAGTGACGAGCATTGCCCGCGAAATTTCCGAGCGCCACCTGGCGCCGCTGGAGCATTCCAAGATCACCGTGCAGATGGGCCGCGATCTGTCGCTGTCCCAGGCGATCCAGCTCGATCAACTGGTCTCCGCGCGCATGCGCCGCGTGATGGATCCGACGCAGCACGTCGAGTCGTATCTGAAGTCGCAGAAGGGCGGGCCGAATCTGGAATACAAGCGGCCAGATGTTTAATCCTGTCATGCCCCGCGAAGGCGGGGCACCCAGTAATCGCCGATCCAGAGGGCGCTTGTCGCGTCATGAGCAGGGAGCGGACATATTGGGTCTACATTCTCGCCAGTAAATTAGGCGGTACGCTTTACATTGGCGTGACGAGCAATCTAGTTAAGCGAGTGTATGAACATCGCACTGAAGTCGTGGCCGGCTTTACAAAAGAATATGGAGTTCATCGTCTCGTATATTTCGAACAGCACACAGATATAGAGGCTGCGATTCGCAGAGAGAAAAGACTGAAGAAATGGAATCGGGCGTGGAAGATTCGCCTTATCGAAGAGGCGAATCCGAATTGGGACGACTTTTATCCGCAAATCGCAGCGCCGTGATTACTGGGTCGTCCGCCTTCGCGGACGATGACAATGTGGCTACGCGGCCGCTTTCTTTCTTTCCCCGCGCTCCAGCGATTGCAGCAGCTCGTCCACCGTCTGCACGTCGCCGAATTGGCCGTAGAACGCCGACAGCGTCGCGTTGTGCTCGTCGTCGGTATGGGTCGCCAAGCCGTCGGACACCATGACGACCTTGAAATTGAGCATCATGGCGTCGCGTGCCGAGCTTTCGCAGCAGACATTGGTGGCGGTGCCGGTGATCAATAGCGTGTCGATGCCGCGGTCGCGCAAGTGGCGTTCGACGTTGGACGAGCCCTGGATGAAGGCGCTGTAGCGCTTCTTGGTGATCTGCGCGTCCTCCGGGCGGATATCATTGCCGTGCCAATATTCGTAGCCATCCTCACCGATATCCATCGCTTTCAGCCGCCGCTCGGCGCGCTCCGGCTTTTGCAGGTAGCCGTGGTAGTTCGACCAGCTCTCGCGGGTGTCGGTGGTGCCGTTGCGGATCCAGACCACATGGCCGCCGCGGCGGCGCAACTCGGCGGCGAGCCGGTTGATGTTGGGCACGATCTCGCGCGCCAGCGGCACCTCGCCCTGATGGCCCGGCTTGACGAAATAATTCTGCATGTCGACCACGAGCAGCGCCGTTTTGCGCGGGTCGATGGCGTCGAACGGGTGCAGCTTGCCCGTCCGCGTGTTCATGCGGTCGAGCGAGGCTTGCGAGATGGCGATCTTGTGCACGGGTGCGTCCTCAACTAGTCGTTTGAGTCGAGAGTGGCACAAAAGCGGGTTGGGATCGAGGGCAGGTTGGTGAGCATGTCCGGCAGTTGGGAATTCTGGATCGATCGCGGTGGCACCTTTACCGACGTGATCGGCAGGCGGCCGGACGGTGCACTGCTCACTCATAAGTTGCTCTCGGAAAATCCTGAAGCCTATCGGGACGCCGCGGTGCACGGCATCCGCCACCTGCTCGGGCTCAAACCCGGCGAGGCGATCCCGAGCGAGCGCATCGCCGCTGTCAAGATGGGCACCACGGTCGCCACCAATGCGCTGCTCGAGCGCAAGGGCGACCGCACCTTGCTACTCATCACCAAGGGCTTTCGCGATGCGCTGCGCATCGGCTACCAGGCGCGGCCAAAAATCTTCGCCAAGCACATCATCAAGCCCGACATGCTGTACGAGCGCGTCGTCGAGGTCGATGAGCGGGTGCGCGCCGACGGCACCGTGGAGCGCGCGCTCGATCTCGACGCGGTGCGAACCGAACTTCAGCGCGCCAAGCAAGACGGCATCAACGCCGTCGCCGTCATCTTGATGCATGCCTACCGCTACAGCGACCACGAACATCGGGTGGCGGCGCTGGCGCGGGAGCTTGGCTTCGAGCAGGTCTCGGCCAGCCACGAAGTGTCGCCGCTGATCAAGCTCGTCGGTCGCGGCGACACCACCGTTGTGGACAGCTACCTGTCGCCGATCCTGCGCCGCTACGTGTCGCAAGTCGCGGGCGACTTAAATCCCTTCCCCCTTGTGGGGGAGGGCAGGGTGGGGGGTCGGGAGGCGGCGCGCGAAAGTGGACAGGCGTTCGAGCGCCAGTCTTCGCATGCGCGACACCTCCCGACCCCCACCCCCGATCCCTCCCCACAAGGGGGAGGGGAGACGCGCCTGATGTTCATGATGTCGTCGGGCGGTCTCACCGCGGCTGAATTGTTCCGCGGCAAGGACGCGATCCTGTCGGGGCCGGCGGCCGGCGTCGTCGGCATGGCGGAGACCGGGCGCGCCGCGGGTTTCTCGCGGCTCATCGGCTTCGACATGGGCGGCACCTCGACCGACGTGTCGCATTTTGCCGGCGCATACGAGCGTGCGTTCGAGACCGAAGTCGCCGGCGTGCGCATGCGCGCGCCGATGATGCTGATCCATACTGTCGCTGCCGGCGGCGGCTCGATCCTGCATTTCGACGGCGCGCGGTTTCGCGTCGGCCCGGATTCGGCCGGCGCCAATCCCGGGCCAAAATGCTATCGCCGCGGCGGTCCGCTGGCGGTGACCGACGCCAATGTGATGGTCGGCAAGCTCATCCCGGATTTCTTTCCGAAGATTTTTGGTCCCGCGCAGAACCAGCCGCTCGATGCCGACGCGGTGGGTTCCGCTTTCGCGGCGCTGGCGAAGCAGATCGGCGACGGCCGTTCCAGCGAACAAGTCGCCGACGGCTTTATCAAGATCGCCGTAGAGAACATGGCCAACGCCATCAAGAAGATCTCCGTGCAGCGCGGCTACGACGTGACGCGCTATGCGCTCAATTGCTTCGGCGGCGCCGGCGGCCAGCACGCCTGCCTGGTGGCCGACGCGCTCGGCATGGAGAGCGTGCTGATCCACCCGCTGTCGTCGCTGCTATCGGCCTACGGCATGGGGCTCGCCGACATCCGCAGCGTGCGCCAGCAGGCCATCGAGGAGCCGTTCGGCGACAAGGCGCGCAAGACGCTTGAGCGCGTGGCGTATAGGCTGGCGCGCGCTACGATCGACGAGGTTGCCGGCCAAGGCGTCGCGGCGAATAAGATCACGCTGCATGTGCGCGCGCATATTCGCTACGCCGGAACCGATACGCCGCTGATCGTCGATGCCGGCCGGGATGCCAAGCTCGCATCGCTGCAAAGCATGAAATCCGCCTTCGAGCGCGCGCATAAGGCGCAGTTCGGATTCATCGATCGCGCCAAGGCGCTCGTCATCGAGGCTGTCTCGGTCGAGGCGATCGGCGGCGGGGCGACGTTTCGGGAAAAAACCCGCAAGATCACACGGGCCAAGCTGCCTCCGCCGGCGCGCCGCACGCGGTTTTTCTCCAACGGCAAGTGGCAGCGCGCGCTGGTTTATACACGCGACACGCTGGCGCCGGGTCACAAAGTCAAAGGCCCGGCCATCATCATCGAGCCGCATCAGACCGTGGTCGTCGAGCACGGCTGGCAGGCCGAGCTCACGGCAAAGGATCACCTCGTGCTGCGGCGGGTGCAAAAACTCAAGCGCACGCGCGCCATCGGCACCCATGCCGATCCGGTGATGCTCGAAGTGTTCAACAACCTGTTCATGTCGATCGCCGAGCAGATGGGGGTAGCGCTGCAGAACACCGCCTATTCGGTGAACATCAAGGAGCGGCTCGATTTCTCCTGCGCGGTGTTCGACGCCAACGGCTCGCTGGTCGCCAACGCGCCGCACATGCCGGTGCATCTCGGCTCCATGGATCGCGCCGTCGAGACAATCATCCGCGAGAACAAGGGCAAAATCCGCCCCGGCAACGTCTATGCGATCAACGCGCCGTATAACGGCGGCACGCACCTTCCTGACATCACCGTCTGCACGCCGGTTTTCGACGGCGGCAAAATTCTGTTCTGGGTCGCCTCGCGCGGACATCATGCCGACGTCGGCGGTATTTCGCCGGGCTCGATGTCGCCGAACGCCACGACCATCGAGCAGGAAGGCGTCTATATCGATAATTTCAAATTAGTCGAGCGCGGCCGTTTCCGCGAGAAAGAGACCTATCAGCTGTTGCAAGGCGCCAAATATCCGGCGCGCAATCCGCTGCAGAACGTCAACGACATCAAGGCGCAAATCGCCGCCAACGAGATGGGCGTGCGCGAATTGCGCAAGATGGTGCGCTATTTCACTTTACCGGTGGTGCGCGCCTATATGCGCCACGTACAGGACAATGCGGCGGAGAGCGTGCGCCGCGTCATCGACCGGCTGCACGATTCAAGCTTCAGCATCGAGACCGATCAGGGCTCGACCATCAAAGTGCGCATCGCGGTCGACAAGAAAAAGCGCGAAGCCACGGTCGATTTCACCGGCACCAGCCCGCAGCAGCCGTCGAACTTCAACGCGCCGGAGCCGGTGACCCGCGCCGCGGTGCTCTACGTGTTCCGCGTCATGGTCGACGACGACATTCCCATGAACGCCGGCTGCCTGCGCCCGATCCGCATCATCATTCCGAAAAAGTCGATGCTGACACCGGAATTTCCCGCCGCCGTCGTCGCGGGCAATGTCGAGACCTCGCAGGAGGTGACCAATTGCCTGTTTGGCGCGCTCGGCGCCATGGCGGCGGCGCAAGGCACCATGAACAATCTCAATTTCGGCAATGCGCGCTATCAATATTACGAGACCATCTGTTCCGGCTCGCCGGCCGGCCCCGGATTCCCCGGCACCGATGCCGTGCACACCCACATGACCAATACGCGGCTGACCGATCCGGAAATCCTGGAATTCCGCTATCCGGTGCTGCTCGAGGATTTCCACATCCGGAAGAATTCCGGCGGCCGCGGCGAGTGGAATGCCGGCGATGGCATCCGCCGCACCATCCGCTTTCTTGAAAAGATGGAATGCACGATCCTGTCCGGCCACCGCCGCGTGCCGCCGTTCGGGCTTGCCGGCGGCGGCGATGGTCAGGTCGGCGAGAACAGCGTGCGCCGCAAGGACGGTTCGATCGAGAAACTGCAAGGCTGCGACGCCACCGTGATCGATACCGGCGAAGCGGTTATCATCCAGACGCCGACGGCGGGGGGTTACGGCAAGCCGCAATGACGCTCAGCGCAGCGGCGGCGTAGCCGACGAGTCATCGCTCGCCTTGCGCGCCACCGAATATTTCATGTTGACCGTGTCGCCCTGCCAGTAGAACGTGAAGTCGGCGACGACGCTCGATCCGTCGGGCAGCGGCAGCACGGCGCTGCACACGACCTGATCCTTGGTGGCGGAGACGGTCTTGATCGGCGCATATTTCGTCGGCTCGTATTTGAACTGTTGGAGGACATCCGCCAGCGATTTTTTGGCGCGATCCGAATCGCAGTCCGGCAGCACCAGGCGGTCGCGGATGCCGCTATAGATGAACACGCCGGCGACCGCGAGGATCGGAATGCCGAGGAGGCGAAGCACGAAGCGATAGGATTTGCGGGGCGACGATCGTCCGCCGGCGGAGGGCGGCGGTGTCCACCGGCGCGCGCGCAGAGACGGCGGATTGTCATCGGCCATGCGCGCCTCACACCGCCTTGACGATCTCCTCGGTCATCTTCTTGGCGTCGCCGAGCAGCATCATGGTGTTGTCGCGATAGAATAGCGGGTTGTCGATGCCGGCATAGCCCGAGGCCAGCGAGCGCTTGTTGAACATCACCGTGCCGGCCTTCCACACCTGCAGCACCGGCATGCCGTAGATCGGCGATTTCGGATCGTCCTCGGCGGCCGGATTGGTGACGTCGTTGGCGCCGATCACATAGGCGACGTCGGCCTGGGCGAATTCCGAATTGATGTTCTCGAGCTCGAACACGTCGTCATAGGGCACGTTGGCTTCGGCCAGCAGCACGTTCATATGGCCCGGCATGCGGCCGGCCACCGGATGAATAGCGTATTTGACCTCGACGCCTTCGTGCTTGAGCTTCTCTCCCATCTCGCGGAGCGCGTGCTGCGCCTGCGCCACCGCCATGCCGTAGCCCGGCACGATGATCACCTTGCCGGCGTTCTTGAGGATGAAGGCGGCATCCTCGGCCGAGCCGATCTTGACCGGCCGGTCGCCGGCGGCCGCCGCCGGCCCCGCCACCTCGCCGCCGAAGCCGCCGAGGATGACCGATATGAACGAGCGGTTCATGCCCTTGCACATGATGTAGGACAGGATCGCGCCCGACGAGCCGACCAGCGCGCCGGTGATGATCAGCGCCGAATTGCCCAGCGTGAAGCCGATGCCCGCTGCCGCCCAGCCGGAATAGGAATTGAGCATCGAGATCACGACCGGCATGTCGGCGCCGCCGATCGGGATGATGATCAAGACGCCGAGCAGGAACGACGCCGCCGCGATCAACCAGAATGCGATGTGCAACTGCGCCAGGT
Organism: Xanthobacteraceae bacterium; assembly: GCA_050010715.1. Classification (GTDB taxonomy): domain Bacteria; phylum Pseudomonadota; class Alphaproteobacteria; order Rhizobiales; family Xanthobacteraceae; genus BOG-931. The sequence goes on from JBEKKM010000038.1 coordinate 39,624, forward strand.
AGAACCACACGATCAGCGCAATGAGGGCGACAGCCAGCGCGATATTGATGACGTGGCGGCCGGGCAACGTGATCGGCGCGCCGCTCATGCGGCCGGAGAGTTTTAGGAACGCGATCACGGAACCCGTAAACGTAATGGCGCCGATGGCCACGCCGAGCGACATTTCGATCAGGCTCTGGCCGTGGATGGCGCCTTCGACGCCGATGTCGAACGCCGCGGGTGCGTACAGCGCGCCGGCTGCAACCAGCACCGCGGCCATGCCGACCAGGGAGTGGAACGCGGCGACCAATTCCGGCATCGAGGTCATCGGCACGCGCCGCGCGATCACCGCGCCGATGCCGCCGCCGAGCGCCATGCCGACGATGACCAGCGCCCAGGCGCTGACACTGGCCGGCGGATGCGCCGCCAGCGTCGTCAAGACGGCAATGGTCATGCCGATCATGCCGAATTGGTTGCCGCGCCGGCTGGTTTCCGGATTCGACAATCCGCGTAACGCCAGAATGAAGAGGGCGCCGGCGACCAGATAGCAGAGTGCGGCGAGATCGGCGCTCATGAGCTTTTCTTTCCTGTCACTTCTGCTTGCGCTGGAACATGGCGAGCATGCGCTGCGTCACCAGGAAGCCGCCGAAAATATTGACCGAGGCGAAAGTCAGCGCGACGAAACCCAGCGCGCGCGCCCACAGCGGGCCGTCGTCATTGGCGACCAGCGCGACGCCGACCGCGAGCAGGGCGCCGACCACGATCACCGAGGAGATCGCGTTAGTCACCGACATCAGCGGCGTGTGCAGCGCCGGCGTCACCGACCACACCACGTAATAGCCGACAAAGACCGCGAGCACGAAAATCGACAGCCGGAACACGAACGGGTCGACGACGTCGCTCGCCGCATGCGCCGCGCCGCCGCCTATGGTGGCGAGATCGAGTTGGGCTAGGATCGAGAGAGTGATCATCAGCAGTCTCCATCTTTCCCCACAAGGGGGAGGGAGCAGAAATTACGCCGCGGTCTTCGGCTGGAAATTCGGATGCACGATGGCGCCGTCGCGGGTGAGCGCCGTCGCTTTGACGATGTCGTCGTCCCAGTTGACCGCAAGCGCCTTGGTCTTCTTGTCGATCAAAATTTCCAGAAACGCGTAGAGGTTCTTGGCGTAGAGGTTCGACGCCGTGGCGGCGATCCGGCCCGGCACGTTCCGATAGCCGACGACTTTGACGCCGTTCTGCTCGCTCACCGCATCGGCGCTGACGCCCTCGACATTGCCGCCGCGCTCGACGGCGAGATCGACCACCACCGAGCCGGGCCGCATCGATGTCACCATGGCCGACGAAATCAGCCGTGGCGCAGGCCGGCCCGGAATGAGCGCGGTGGTGATGACGATGTCCTGCTTCTTGATGTGCTCGGCGACCAAAGCGGCCTGCTTGGCTTGGTACTCTTTCGACATTTCCTTGGCGTAGCCGCCGGCGGTCTCGGCCGCCTTGAACTCTTCGTCCTCGACGGCGATGAATTTGGCGCCGAGGCTCTCGACCTGCTCCTTGGCCGCCGGCCGCACGTCGGTGGCGGTGACGATGGCGCCAAGGCGCCGCGCGGTCGCGATCGCCTGCAAGCCGGCGACGCCGGCGCCCATGACGAAAACTTTTGTGGCCGGCACGGTGCCGGCGGCCGTCATCATCATCGGCAGCGCGCGGCCGAACTCGGCGGCGGCATCGATCACGGCGCGGTAGCCGGCGAGGTTGGCCTGGCTCGAAAGCACGTCCATCACTTGCGCGCGGGTGATGCGCGGCAGAAGCTCCATGGCGAAGCTTACGATGCCGGCGTCGGCCATGGCGCGCAGCGCCGCGTCGTTGCCGTAAGGGTCCATGATGGCGATGACGATGGCGCCTTTCTTGACGCGCGTGAGCTCGCCGCCCTGCGGGCGGCGCACCTGAAGCACGACGTCGGCGCCGTTCAAGGCATCGGCGGATACCGTGGCGCCGGCCGCCGTGTAATCCGCGTCGAGAATGCCGGATTTCACGCCCGCGCCCGGCTCGACCGCGACTTGGGCGCCGAGCCCGATCATCTTCTTGACGGTTTCGGGAACCGCGGCCACCCGCGGCTCGCCTGCCTCGGTTTCGGCTACGACCGCAACCTTCATGATTCCTCCGAGGGCTGCCGCGTAAGCGCGGCTAGCTGCGCATCGATAAAGTGACGGAAACGCTACTCAGGTCAGGAAATACGCCATTCCGATAAGGATGATCACGACGATCGTCATGACGACTTTCACCAAGGTGATGAAATTCTCGTACGTCTGTTCGTGAGCGGGATAATCGTTGCCCGTCGCTGTCGCGTATTCGACCTCGCCGTGATCGGCCATATCATCGTCTCCAAACATCGCGCCCGGTGCGGGCGGACTTAGCGTAATTGGCCGCCCAGGGCAACGGGATGGCGCCGTTGCGACCGTATTTTGCCTGGCGGTCATGACGCCGCGCGCGGCGCGCCGCCATGCATGTTCCGCGGCTGCCGTTGCGGGCGCTCGGCTTGCCGGGGAGGGGCCGAGTCCCTACTCTTAAAGGCAACCGCCGCGCCATTGGCCACGGACAGCACCGATGCTCAGAAAAGAACAGAACGAATTATTGACCCAGACCGGCCCCGGCACGCCGATGGGCCAGCTTTTCCGCTCCTATTGGATGCCGGTGTTGCTTGCCGAGGAGCTACCGGAGGACGATTGCCCGCCGGTGCGGGTCAAGATCCTGTCCGAGCGGCTCGTGGCGTTCCGCGACTCCAACGGCAAATACGGCCTGATCGACGAGTTCTGCGCCCATCGCGGCGTTTCGTTGTGGTTCGGCCGCAACGAGGAGGGCGGGCTGCGCTGCCCTTATCACGGCTGGAAATACGACGTGAACGGCCAGTGCATGGAGGTTCCCTCCGAGCCCGCCGAAAGCGGCTTCTGCAACAAGGTCAAGCTCACCTCATACCCGCTGGTGAAGCGCGGCGAAGTTCTATGGGCCTATATGGGTCCCGCCGACAAAAAGCCGCCGCTGCCGGAATGGGAATTCGCCATGGTGCGGCCGGAGCAGACCTTCGTCTCCAAACGGTTCCAGGAATGCAACTGGCTGCAAGCCATGGAAGGCGGCATCGATTCCAGCCACGTTTCGTTCCTGCATCGCGGCGATCTCGGCTCCGATCCGCTGTTCAAGGGCGCCAAGGGCAACCAGTACAATCTCTCCGACATGCAGCCGCATTTCGAAGTGGTCGAGCAGCCCGGCGGGCTGTTCATCGGCGCGCGGCGCAATGCCGAGGACGGCAAATATTACTGGCGCATCACGCCGTGGGTGATGCCGTGCTTCACCATGATCCCGCCGCGCGGCGATCATCCCATCCACGGCCATTTCTGGGTGCCGATCGACGACGAGAATTGCTGGGCCTGGTCCTACGACTTCCATCCGGTGCGGGCGTTGAGCAAGACCGAGGTCGACGCCATGAAGGACGGCGCCGGCGTGCATTGCAAAGTCGACGCCGCGTTCCGGCCGCTCGCCAACAAGGACAACGATTATCTGATCGACCGCGCGGCGCAAAAAGCCGGGCGGACCTATAGCGGCGTCGCCGGCTTCGCCATGCAGGATGCTTCCCTGCAGGAGAGCATGGGCCCGGTCTGCGACCGTACCAAGGAAAACCTGGTCTCGACCGACAACGGCATCATCATGGCGCGGCACCGCCTGATGCGCGCCGCCAAGGCGCTGGTCGACAAGGGCGTGACGCCGCCCGGCATCGACGTCGAGCACCAAAAGGTCCGTTCCTGCTCGGTGGTGCTGCCGCCCGACGTGGCATTCAAGGACGGCGCCAAGGAAGCGCTCTACGGCAAGCCCGGGATGGCGCAGACGACAGTGTAGCCGGCACACGACAGCCTCCCATCTGCACAACGATGCTGCGCTGCACAAATTTGCGCCGTTGCGCCTGCTAAGCGCGCAATTTCCCTTCGCGCACCCGGTGAAATCGACGATTTTTCAGTCACATAAGGTTGGCACATGGTTTGCGAACCAATCCCGACAGGACTGGTCCCGATGAGGTCGGGGTCCCTGACTGGAAAGGAACGCGCTGATGAGCATGCGGAGCACGACCTGGATTTCGGATTGGAATCCCGAAGATGAGACGTTCTGGAAATCCAAGGGCAAGACAATCGCCCGACGCAATCTCATCTGGTCGATCGTTGCCGAGCATATCGGGTTTTCGATCTGGCTGATCTGGAGCATCGTCGCAACCAAATTGCCGCAGGCCGGCTTTCACTACACGACGGACCAGCTGTTCCAGCTGGTGGCGCTGCCCGGACTGATCGGCGCGCTGATGCGATTTCCCTACACGTTTGCGGTCACGACATTTGGCGGGCGGAACTGGACGATCTTCAGCGCTTCGGTGCTGTTCATTCCGACCATCGCACTCGCCTATTTCGTGACCCAGCCCGAGACTCCGTTCTGGCTGATGCTGTTGGTGTCGGCGACGGCGGGTCTCGGCGGCGGCAACTTCGCCTCGAGCATGGCCAATATCTCTTTCTTCTATCCGGATCGCATCAAGGGCTGGGCGCTCGGCTTGAACGCGGCTGGCGGCAATATCGGTGTCAGCAGCGTGCAACTGCTCACGCCGATTTTGCTGGGGGTGGGCTTGATCAATCTCTACCAGGCGACGCCGGGCCCGGGTGGCATCTATCTGCAGAACGCCGGGCTGATGTGGCTGCTGCCGTTGGTCATCGCATTGATCGGCGCCGTTTTCTTCATGAACAATCTCACATCGGCGCGCTCGACGTTCAAAGACCAGCTCGCCATCGTCGGGCGCAAACATACCTGGATCATGTCTTACATCTACGTCGGGACGTTCGGCTCCTTCATCGGCTACTCGGCGGCATTCCCGCTGCTGATCAAGACCCAATTCCCGTCGGTCACGGTGGCCATCGCCTTCCTGGGGCCGCTGGTCGGTTCGCTGTCGCGTCCATTCGGCGGCTTGCTCGCCGACAAGATCGGCGGCGCCATCGTGACGTTCTGGAATTTCATCGCCATGGGCGCGGCAACGATCGGCGTCATGTACTTCGTGAACGTCAAGGATTTTTCCGGCTTTCTGGCGATGTTCCTGATCCTTTTCGTCACCACCGGGATCGGCAACGGCTCGACCTATCGCATGATTCCGTCGATCTTCCGCGAGGCGAAGCTCGCGGCGGCGAGGGGCCAGGGCGAAGCCGGGCGGGCGCTCGCCTTGAAAGCCGCCGGCATCGAGAGCGCCGCCGCGCTCGGATTTATCGGCGCCATTGGCGCCTGCGGCGGCTACCTGATCCCGCGTGGCTTTGGCGCGTCAATCGCCGTCACCGGCGGTCCGCATCTGGCGCTGGAAGTCTACCTGGCGTTCTATGCGACCTGCCTGGCGCTGACGTGGTGGTTCTATCTGCGCAAGAGTTCCGTTGCGTCGAGCACGCCGAGCCTTGCCGAAGCGCGTGTGTGACACGGCCATGAGCAGCGACCGCCCCCGGCGCGCGCAGCTTGTGGTCGTCGGCAACGGAATGGCGGGAATGCGGGCGGTCGAGGAGTTGCTGGCGCGCGCTCCCGACCGCTTCGACATCACGGTCATCGGTGCGGAACCGCACCCGAACTACAACCGCATCCTGCTGTCTTCGGTATTGGCGGGCGACAAAACGCTCGACGAAATCGTCATCAATTCGCCGAGTTGGTACGCCGAGCATGGCATTCGCTTGCTTGCCGAAAACCGCGCCACGGCAATCGATCGCGTCGCGCGTCAAGTCGCGCTCGCCGACGGCACTGTGGTTGCTTACGACAAATTGCTGCTGGCCACCGGGTCGAAGCCGGTGGCGCCGCCGATTCCCGGCCTCGGCCTGCCCAATGTGCGAGCCTTCCGCGACATCGCCGACGTCGAGGCGATGATCGCGGCCGCGACCAGCGATCGGCGCGCGGTCGTCATCGGCGGCGGCTTGCTCGGTCTCGAAGCGGCGTGGGGATTGAAGCGGCGCGGCATGGCGGTCGCGCTGGTACATCTGATGCCGACGTTGATGGAGCGCCAGCTCGACGTTGCCGCCGCGACCTTGTTGCATCGCGATCTCGATGCCCGCGGCATCGCCTTCTTCACCAACAGCCAGACCGAAGCAATCCTCGGCACCGGCCGCGCCGAAGCGTTGCAGCTCGCCGATGGCCGACGCATCCCGGCCGATTTCGTGGTGGTGGCGATCGGCGTGCGGCCCAACATCGAGTTGGCGCGCACCGCCAATCTCGACGTCAATCGCGGCATCCTGGTCGGCGACGACATGGCAACCAGCGACCCGGATATCTATGCGGTCGGCGAATGCATCGAGCATAACGGCCAGGTATTCGGCCTGGTCGCGCCGATCTGGGATCAGGCCAAAATATGCGGCGCCCGGCTCGCCGGCGATGCGGCCGCTGTCTACGAACCGCCGCCCGTCTTCACCAGCCTGAAGATAACCGGCATCGACGTCTTCTCCGCCGGTGCGCTCGCTGCCGCCGACGATGCCGACCAGGAGATCACACTGCACGACGCCAAGCGCGGCCTCTACAAGAAGGTGATCCTGCGCGACGATCGAGTCGTCGGCAGCGTGCTCTACGGCAGCGTGGCCGACGGTCCGTGGTACGTACAATTGATGCGCGACAAGGTCGACGTGTCGTCGTTCCGCGATCAGATCGTCTTTGGCCGGGCCTTCGCCGAGGCCGCCGCCACGCCGTGCGCCGACATGGCGGTACCGGCCGATGCCGGAATACTGGGTCTGCAGTGGCACGCAGCGTGATCCGCACGACCTGCCCCTATTGCGGCGTCGGCTGCGGCATTCGCGTCGCGGGGGATGGCAGCGTCTCGGGAGATCCCGATCATCCCGCCAATGCCGGCCGGCTCTGCTCGAAGGGCGCGGCGCTGGGCGACACGCTCGCCACCGATGGTCGATTGCTTTACCCGCAGCTCGGCGGCCGCAATGCGAGCTGGGACGAGGCGCTTGATCGTGTCGCAGCCACTTTCACGCAGACTATCGCCGAGCATGGGCCGGATTCGGTGGCGCTCTATGTCTCCGGCCAGTTCCTGACCGAAGACTATTACGTCGCCAACAAACTGATGAAAGGTTTTATCGGCAGCGCCAATATCGACACCAATTCGCGATTGTGCATGGCGTCGTCGGTCGCCGGTCACATCCGGGCTTTCGGCGAAGATATCGTGCCGGGCTGCTACGACGATATCGAGGCGGCGGATCTCGTCGTTCTGGTCGGCAGCAATACCGCATGGTGCCATCCGGTGCTCTA